>JAHDGL010000047.1 GCA_020627625.1 Alphaproteobacteria bacterium
GTGTCAATCTATACGTAAATATGCAATTTTGCTTATCCTAAACTCGCGTTATAACTAATGATGTGTCAATATAAGAATTCTTGATTATATAAAGTTAATTTGTTACTATAAAGGTCAATAATTTTTTACAATCACTTAGTTTTAGCCTGTTATGTATAATATTTTTTACAATATTTTACCAATATTTCTTATCGCTCTTTTAGGAAGTATGATTAGAAGAAAGTGGCTAATATCTGATGAATTTTGGCGCGGATTAGAAAAATTGTCATTTTATGTATTATTCCCAACCGTGTTATTTGAATATAGTTCTAAGATTAATCTTAATTCGTTTGAATTTGTTAAATTAACTGCCGCTCTTATAATTGCAATTCTATTAGTGTCAACAATGTTAGTTGTTTATCAAATGAAGAGACCATTTGATTCTGTGCAATTTACTTCAGTCTTTCAGGGGGCTACTAGATACAATAATTATATTTTCTTTGCTTTAAGCGCAGCATTATTTGGCGATGAGGGGTTAACTATAGTTTCTGCTATTGCACCATATCTTTTAATCTTGACAAATATTACAGCAGTGATGTCTTTTTCTTATTATATACCAAAAGGCGAGGGAATAACTAAAAGAAGAAGCATTGTGTTGATGGCCAGATCCATTATAGGGAATCCTTGTATCTTAGCAAGTATTGCAGGTATAGTTTTTAATTATTTAGAATTAAAAATGAATGTTGGGATTGAGAAAACAATACATAATCTTTCGGATTCAGCTCTAACTATTGGAATACTAATTGTTGGTGCGGGTATCAAACTAAAATTAACACCAGAATATTTTAAACAAGTTGCATTTACTAGCGGTGTAAAGTTAATTATTATGCCAATCGTTACGTTTATCGTATTGTGGTCAATTGACATTACTGGAACTGCTAGATCTATTGGAATAATTTTTAGTTGCCTTCCCTGCGCTAGTTCTTCTTATATTCTGTCAAGACAATTGGGAGGAGATCCTGAGACAATGTCTTCCACGATAACTTTTACTACTATTTTTTCAATAATATCGTTATCTTTACTTGTTTATATTCTTGGTTAGTGTATTGATTAATAGATATTAAAGAATCGGCATTTAGGTTATATTGTAAGTTTGCTATAGTAAGATTGAATTTACTACATATAGTATATACCGTAGCACATAGAAATTTATTAGGAAATGATTATGAATAAAAATAAAACTCAATCATCAGAATATTTAAAAGCACTTGAATATCATCAAAAAGGAGACCCTGGTAAGATCGCAGTAAAACCTACAAAGCAACTATTATCTCAGCAAGATCTAGCTTTAGCTTATTCTCCTGGTGTTGCGGCTCCTTGTCTTGAAATTCAGAAAGATCCAGAAAATATATATAAATACACAGCAAAAGGTAATAGTGTGGCTGTTGTTACTAATGGTACAGCAGTTTTAGGCCTTGGTGCAATTGGCGCAGCAGCATCAAAACCTGTCATGGAAGGTAAGGCTGTATTATTTAAAAAATTTGCTGATATTGATTGTTTTGACCTAGAAGTTGATTGTTCTGATCCAAGTGAATTTATCAATGTAGTTAAGCATTTAGGCGTAAGTTGGGGTGGTATTAATCTAGAGGATATAAAAGCACCGGAATGTTTTATCATTGAAGAAGAGTTAAAAAAATTAATGGACATACCAGTGTTTCATGACGATCAACATGGTACAGCTATTATCACTGCGGCTGGATTAATTAATGCTGTTTTTTTAACAAAACGTAAAATGTCTGAAATTAAAATAGTAGTTAATGGAGCTGGCGCTGCTGCAATGTCTTGTATAAATTTAGCAATTGCTCTTGGGGTTAATAAAGATAATGTAATATTATGTGATACAAAGGGTGTTATATACAAAGGGCGCACTGAACGTATGAATAAATGGAAAGAAGAAAAAGCATCTGATACCAAGCATCGTACGTTAGAAGATGCAATAAAAGGATCGGATGTTTTGCTTGGACTGTCCGTAAAAGGTGCAATTACTAAGGAAATGGTTGCTTCTATGGCTCCGTCGCCAATTATTTTTGTGATGGCAAATCCTGATCCGGAAATAACTCCAGAGGAAATAAAATCTGTGCGTAATGATGCAATTATAGCAACTGGCCGTTCTGATTATGATAATCAAGTAAATAATGTAATGGGTTTTCCGTATATTTTTAGAGGAGCCCTGGATGTAAGGGCTAAATCTATCAATGATGAAATGAAAATAGCAGCAGCTCGTTCATTAGCAGATCTGGCAAGAGACCCTGTACCAGAAGAAGTGTATAGGGCTTATGATTGTGAACGTAAATCTTTTGGACCAAATTATATAATTCCAGTACCATTTGATCCAAGATTGATAACAACAATACCGGTTGCAGTAGCAAAAGCAGCGATTAGTACTGGTGTTGCAAGGATAAAGGATTTTGATATCAAAAAATATAAGGCAAAATTAGCTAGTAGGTTGAATCCAACCTCAACATATATGAATCTAATTTATGATAAAATCAATCATACCGAAAAACAAAGAATTGTATTTGCAGAGGGCGAAGAAGAAGAAGTAATCAAAGCTGCAATAATGATGCGTGATGAAAATCATGGTAGGCCAATTATTGTTGGAAGGCCTGAAAAGATTAATTCGATAGTTGAGCAGCTTGGTGCTGAGTATGGTCTCGACGGAATTATCGTTATGAATGCAGCTATTAATCAAAATATTGATAAATATATTGATATTCTTTATTCCAAATTGCAAAGAAAAGGTTATTTGTATAGAGATTGCGCACGTATGGTAAAAACTGATCGTAACGTATTTTCGGCTTGTATGATTGCTGCAGGAGATGCTGACGCAATGGTTACAGGTGCTACAAAAAGCTATTATAATAGTCTTGAGGATATTTGCAAAGTAATTCACCCTAAAAAAGATCAACGTATTATGGGTTATTCTATTATGCTCTCGCATAAGCATAATATAATTATTGCTGATAATACTGCCTGCGAGTTTCCTGATTCAGAAGATTTGGTAGATATCACTTTGCAAACCGCAAAAGTGGCCAAGTTTATGGGTTTTACACCTAGAGTTGCAATGGTTTCTTTCTCAAATTTTGGTAATTCAGAAAGAGATACAACTTCTAGAATAAGGGACGCTATTCATAAATTAAATCAAATGGATCTAGATTTCGAGTATGATGGTGAAATGACAGCTGATGTTGCTCTTAATCCAAATTTACAAAAACTATACCCATTTTCTAAGTTAAGTGGTCCTGCTAATATTTTGATTATGCCAGGCCTAGATTCGGCTTCAATTTCGACTCACTTGCTTGAAGAGCTTTCTGGCGGTGTATTTATTGGACCAATCTTAAATGGTTTTGAATATCCGGTACAAATTGTTCCGATAGGTTCCTCTGCATCTGATATATTGAAAGTCGCTGCATTTGCAGCAACCGAGGCTATTAAAGAGAAATATTAGATCATATTAAATTTGTTATTCTTTGGAAACCCAGCCGGAGGAATCTTGCCAACATTGCCACGTTTTGCAAGCCATGACATAATATTTTTTTCTAAACGAGTTTTTGTACCCAAACTCCAACTTAAACCTATATTAGAATCAAACACTTTAACATCACCAAGCTTAGCATCTCGATATTTTTGCAAGACGACACCTTGACCTCGTTTCATTTCTGGAATCTCATTGATCGAAAAAATTAGTAACTTACGGTTAGTACCAATAACAGCAATCATATCTCCTTGAACTGGCGTGCAAACAATACATTTACTTTCTTTGGTAATGTTCATCACCTGCTTTCCGCTTCTAGTTGATGCTATTAAATCATCACTATTTACTATAAACCCTTTGCCTAAATTTGATGCAAGAAGCCATTTCTGTTCTGGTTTGTGAGGAAAAATATTGACGACGTCATGATTTTCGATATCAACAATAATTTTTATCGACTCACCATGACCCTTTCCTTTTGCTATATTATCTGCCAAAATAGTAAAGAACTTACCTCCAGAAGAGCATATTAATATATTATCTGTAGTATACGCCTCAACTACATATGCCTGACCGTCTCCTTCTTTGTATTTTACAGAAGACAGATCTATATTATGCCCCTTTACTGAACGGATCCAGCCCATTTTGGAGCATATAACAGTAATTGCTTCTTTTTCAACAAAAGCTGAAACATCAATAATTTGTGATGTTGGCTCAACTTCTTCAATGATAGTTTTACGAGAACCAACCTCCGTACCATACCCAAAGTTTTTTTGCACTATTTTCAACTCACTCTTTACTAGTTTCCATAATTGCCTTGAATCATTTAAAATTTTTGATAAAGCTAAATGCTCTGTGGTTAAACCATCATATTCGGCATTTATTTGCTCTTCTTCTAATTTTCTTAAAGCTCGCAATTTAATATTCAAAATAGCTTCAGCCTGAGTATCATTAATTTTAAATTTGACTATCATTTCTTGCTTAGGTTTGTCTTCCTCTCTTATTATTCTAATAACCTCGTCAATATTTAAATAAGCTATTTTTAAAGCTTCTAATATTTCTAACCTGTTATCTATTTTATTAATTTGATATTTTGTTCTACGAGTTACAACATCTTTTCTGTGTGCAATAAACTCTTGTAGTACCTCTAAAATATTCATTACTTTAGGAGCCTTAGCAGAGCTCAGAACATTCATGTTAAGATGCGCTCTAGATTCCAAACCAGTTAATCTAAATAGTGACTCCATTATTACCTCAGGCGAACAGTTACGACCCTTGGGTTCAACAATGATACGGATATTTTCTGCTGACTCGTCGCGAATATTACTAATCAACGGTATTTTCTTATTTTTTAAAAGAATGGCAATATGCTCGATTAATTTCGATTTTTGTACCTGATATGGGATCTCAGTTATCACGATTTGATACAAACCATGAGTGAAGCTCTCTTTTTCCCATTTTGCCCTAACTCTAAAACTACCTTTTCCAGTTTCATAAGCGTTGTTAATCACTCTCTGACTTTCAATAATCGTGCCTCCCGTTGGAAAATCAGGGCCTTTTATAAATTGCAATATATCTTGGCAAGTAGCTGTTTTTTGGTGATCAATTAAGAAAATTAAAGCATCGCATAGTTCATGTAAATTATGCGGAGGAATACTAGTCGCCATACCAACTGCTATTCCTTCAGAACCATTGGCTAAAAGATTTGGAAACTGTGCAGGCATTAATACTGGCTCGCTATCAGAATCATCATAAGTAGGGACAAAGTCAACTGTATCTTTATCAAGATCTTGCATTAACATGGTGCAAATCTTCGTCATTTTAGACTCGGTATAACGCATTGCAGCAGCATTATCACCATCAACTGAACCAAAATTACCTTGACCATCAATTAAAGGATACCTTAATGAAAAACCTTGCGCCAATCGCACTAGAGTATCATACACTGCTGTATCCCCATGTGGATGGTATTTACCAATAACATCACCAACAACTCTGGCGCATTTTTTATATTTTGAACCAGGATCTAATTTTAATTTTAGCATTGCATAAAGCAATCTTCTATGAACCGGCTTTAGGCCGTCTCGTACATCAGGAAGAGAGCGAGACATAATGGTTGATAAGGCGTATGAAAGGTAACGCTCAGAAATAGCACTACTAAAATCAACATTTAAAATATTTGAGTTTTTTTTGGTTACAATTTTCTTTTCGATCATGTGTTAATAAATTATTGGCAAATTACTATTAATAGCAAACTGTTTAAATAAGGATTTTTATTTTACTATATAGTAAAATAAATCAAAATAGATTATATTTCTAATCAAAGATTAATGCTATCATTAAATAGGGTTAATAGTCAAATCTCCAATTTACACCAAAAGAGCTATCCCCCTCTTTCTGGTCAATATACTCAACAGAAAGTTTTGGTCCTATTTGAACATCAATTTTAGTTGCATTACTCCCATCTTGTCTTTTTCTTTGGATTTCTAAATAAACCTTATCACTTAAATATTTACCCATCCGGATTATTGCATTTTTTGGATTATCAGGATCTTCTTGTATATCCACATTATCTACTCCCAAAATATTTTTATATAATCCAAGAAAATCAAACCTACCGCCATAGCCCGATAAACGCCTTACTGAATCTGCTATTCTCAAGGCTTGAAGAGTAGAAATATTATTTAAAGTTTTACCAAATAATAACATAGACAAAGCCTCTTCTTGTTGCATTTCTGGAGTAGATTCGATTGTTACCTCAGGTGATTCTATTGGTCCAGACAAAATCACTCTAATTTCACTATTATTAACATTATAAGCCCCTATAATATTGATATATGGAGAAGGAGGGATAGGACCATCAAATTTAACTTCACCTTTTTTTATTTTTAATAATTTACCAAACTCTTGATATTTCCCATGTCGTGAATTAAGCGTTCCATTAATCAAAGGCTTCATTGCAGTTGATAAGCAAACCTCAGTTTAAACCAGTATCAACACCCCACCCCCGAACATTTTTTACCAGTTTGA
>JAHDGL010000048.1 GCA_020627625.1 Alphaproteobacteria bacterium
ATGGAAAAAGGCATCCAAAGAGGCAGAGCAGAAGGTAGAGAAGAAGGCATTCAAAAAGGTAGAGAAGAAGAGGCAAAAATCATTGCTAAAAACATGTTAGAAAAAAATGCAGATCCAAGATTTGTATCTGGCGTTACTGGTCTTGCTCTTAGCCAAGTTCAAAAACTAAAATCTAACCTATGATTTATTAAGTCAGACCTTAATATAATAATTTTATTATATATTGAGCCCCTCCATCAACAAGCTTATCGACAAGGTCAAAAAAATATGCCAGAAAACAACATAAAATCATCGCAAATGCAGATTAGAATATTTGAAAACTCATTCTCAAACAAGCTAAATAGCAATCATGAATTGTATAAATTAAAATCTGCAATAAATTGGCAGAATTTAGATTTTTGGTTATACAAAAATATAGAAATAAAAAAAGAAAGTCGAGGAAGCGTTGATTAGTCAGTATTGCTTCGTTTATTTATGATTCAATCTTTGTATAATTTCTCTAATTTAAGGACTGTGGAGGCGTATCTGAAAAATATATACTGGCAATATTTTTATAGATATGAATATCACGAGGACGTAAAGCCAATATCAGAAAGCACTCTGAGAACAAGTGAACTTATGAAAAAATCATGAAATAAAGTGAGCATTACAGTCAGCGGTGAGAATAATTTTGTGTTGAGTGCAAAATCATTCCACGGCAATCGATATGACGTCCATACACTCGCAGAATGTTTTGAAAATACAGGAAAATATTACAAATACCAGAATTGATCATGCATATGCTGATCATGGCTATACGGGGCATAATATAAAAGAAAAATCAAGGGTGGTAACTGCTGCAAGCAAGAGAAAGCTTAGCAAAGCGCAAAAAAAGATGAAAAAAAGGCGCAGCGCAGTAGAGTCAATAATTGGGCATTTGCAACAGTTTGGGCGCATGACGCGTAATTATTTGAAATGCGTTATTGGCGATATATTGAATCCATTAATCTCTGAGATAGGATTGAATTTACGCAATATTTCAAGGCATTTAATCTAAATTCAAGAAAAAATTCCTACTTTGTAAAAAAATGCAATTTAACCAACCGCTAATCATGCTCTAAATTTAAAACGCCACAAATAAAAGCAGAATAAAAATGCATATTATAAACTTTATTTGGTAAGTAGCACACTACAAAATCAGAATTTGCCATTCTACAACCATTAAATTGGTTTTTATATTTTTAGATGAGCTCAAAATTTAGCATTTTTGAAGGATGGGCTTTTTTTAAGTCTATTTTGCATGAGGTACTATTTATCATCAACATTCAATGAAGAGCTTATTATTTTAATTATTTTTTGGCTTATTGGATTATTATGTTTCTCTGGCCTATATATTAGACAAATTTCATCATTGAAAATGGGGCTAGATTTTAAACGCTTTAGATTATTATATTGAGCAGCAATTCTAGTTGGCAAAATGCCATATCCAAAACCAAGAGAAGTAAGTTTAGCAACTACTTCTAAATTACCAGAATTAATCATACTAGAAAAGTTTGCAATCTTATTTATTTCCCCCATAAGATACCTAGATTGTGCCAATCTTTTATCTAATATTAATTTATCTTTTGTATTTTCACTATAAAAAATTGCTACTTCATCAGTAAATAATTTTTTTATTACAAGATCCAGGTGTTTAATTGGGTTAACAACTATGCCAAAATCAGCTTCCCAATTAATTACTTTTTCTGTCATTCTTCTAGAAATACCATGAGTAAAATTTAAATTAATTTCAGGGATATTATTTTGTAATTCAGGAAGAAATTGTTCTAATGTATAAAGGGCTACAGAAGGATGCAGCGCAAAGCTATAAGTGCCTTGTATAATACCTGCATCAGAACTGACTAAATTTTGGACTTGCGTCCATTCATGCAATAAGATATTAGAATGTTGTTTAAAATTTTCACCTAATTTCGTTAATTGAATGCCATTTTTATACCTAATTAATAATTCACCACCCAGCTGATTTTCTAATCTTTTGACAGAGTAGCTTAATGCAGGTTGCGAAACACCTATTATTTCAGATGCCCTAGTAATATTCAACGTTTTACTTATTACTACAAAGTATTTTATATCATCAAAGATTAGCGACATTATATCTAATTATATTTAATTTAATTTTGATTATATGTTAATTATAGGTTTAATGTCAACGCATATATAAATATCAATTCTAGTATATTTTTTTTCTAAATTCAGATAAACTTTTTATACTATAATTTAATTGTTTTTGATTTTTTCCACTATGATAATGATAGCATTTTACATAATTCATCTTCAAATAATTACATATAAGTTTAAATTGGTTTTCAAATATTTTGCAGGCGTAAGTGCCATTACTAGAAACTATATATATATTTTTACCTACCATAGATTTACCAATATTTTTTAATGGATATACTAATAAATCACTTAATCTATCTATGAAAATTTTTAATCTACTACTTGGTCCATGCCAATATATAGGTGATGCAAAAACTATATGTTCATATGTTTGTATTTTTTTTATTAATGGGATAAAATCATCATTTTTATTTTTCTTAGAATAATCAAATTCAGAAATTGACAATTTAGATAAATCTATAAATTCATATGATATATTTTTGAATGCTAGCTCAACAGCTTTTCTAGTAAATCCATCACTTCTGGAGCTACCAAAGATAATTATATATTTTGGCTTCATTTATTTTATTATTAATTGAGATTCTAAATATCTGATTTTATTATAGTCAGCTATAATATCATCTTTATTGCCTTTTAAAGCTACTATTCCTATGTTAGATAAATAATCTATAGTTTCATAAACTTTACTCCCCTCTTCGAACCAAATAAATTTATTAAATAATGTTGATAAGTTATTTATTTCATTTAACACATGTACGTTTGAAATTATGCCAGTTTTTCTTGCATGTAGAAATACAGGCACCAATGTTTGTTTAAATTTATATTTTTTATGTTCAAGTTTGCCATCTATATATATCTCTACTAATTTATCTGCTTGACTACTTCCAGTAGCTAATCTAGAAAACTCAACAGTTGGTCCACCAATCATTCTAGCACTAGACTCTATTAAACGTGGTCCATTTTCTGTAAGCATTATTTCATTATGTGCAGCTCCCCATTTTATTCCCAAAGCATCCAAAACTTTTTTGGTATAACAAAATAAATCTCCATGATTTTTTTCAGAAAATTTTACATATTCAACATAATCAAAAATTGTTTTGCTCATGCCTAATAATGACTTTTTATTATATTGAATTAAGTGAGATAAATAATGCTCACCTTTTATACTTACAGTGCCTACAGCAAACTCAATTCCTATAGCTTGCTCTTGAACAACAACAGTAGAGTTTTTTAAACCTGTAATTTTACACGGCTCTGAGTAAACACAATTATAAGCTGATTGCCAATCTGCACCTGGCTCTACATGGAATACCTTATCGCTACCTGTTGATGCGGGTGGCTTGACAATTAACGGGGTATTTTGAAGATTGTTTTTTTCTATCCATTTTACAATCTCTTTCTTAGATTTTGCATTGATAGTTTTTAAAAACGGAATATGCTGGTCTCTTAAAGCATCTTGCATTAAAGCTTTATGCCTTCTATGAGCAGATTTTTTTGGATCGTTAGATAAAATTGGAGTAATTTCATTAGTAAGCTTTTCTGCCAATGGCACCCCTTCTTCAGATCCAGGAATTATAGCAATTGGATTATATTTTTCTATAATATTCACTATATTATTCTGATTTGGTATTATTCTAACAAAATCACTTTTCTTTAATTTTGTTCCAAACCCAAATTCTTGATCTATATTTTTTAGAGTAATTGCGATTGATTTCACTCCTTTTTTTTTAAAAACAGGAGCTAAATTTACACCAGAAGACAATGGATCAACTATAATGACAGGTCTACACATTATATTAACTCTTTTTTTGAATGAAATAATTTTTTTATATCTTTAATCGGCACCAATGCAGAAATATAAGAATCAGGCCTTACTAATACCGCTTTATTTACATATTTTTTACTATCGGCATAGTAAATATTTTCTTTTTCCTGCAAATTCTTTTTTTGCGTTGATATAAAAATAATTTTTACAAAATCAGGTAATTTAAAATCTATAGTACAATTACCAAAAATTAGTAAAGTAAATTTAGTATAATCTAACAATGAATATAATCTTGTTTTTTTATCTTTATAAAATATTTCAAAATCAAATAAACGAGAGCCTGAGGCATCTTTTCCTTTATAGCTAATTCCCATTCCTGTTATATTACCTGCATATTTTTCAACATTTTCTACATAGTCTTTTGCATGAGTGCCTTTTGGTGAATATTTTGTAGAGCGTACTAATTCACCAGAACTATTTATAACACTTAATGCTACTGGCCTTCTTTCTTTTTCATAACTGTGCAAAATATTTTTATCAATGTTATAATTTAAAACCATATTAAGCTTCCACATTAAATTAAACGCATCAGCAAGACCTGTGTTTAGACCTTGACCACCATTTACAGAATGTATATGGCAAGCATCACCTGCAAGAAATACCTTATTTTGTACAAAATATTTTTTTGCTACTGACTCCTTAACAGAAAATTGCGAAAACCAAACAATTTCTTTAAAGCTTAGCTTATGTGGCTTCATGGCATTATTAATTTTTTTTACAGCATCTTCTACTGTAAAATTTTTGAAATCCATTCTTATATAGAATCTATCTATTTCTCCTTCTCTAGGTATCCACGCTACATCTGATGTTTCTGCCTGAAAAACTATAATTTCAGGCACTTTAGGGAAGTCTGAATCTATTACTCCGTCAATAACTGCCCATATAATTTGGGGTTTTATAATTTCAAAATCGATATTAAAATGATTACGTACAAAAGATCTAGAACCATCTGCTCCTATAATGTATTTTGAATTAATTTTTTCTCCATTTGCAAAAGTAGTTACACAACCTTGATCATTAACCTCTATATTCTGAATTAGAGTATTACGTATTACTGGTTGATTAATATCCTTTAATTTTGTATCTAGTAAATTCTCTATATATGCTTGGCCTATCATTAAAAAGTGTTTATGAAGGCACCCTTCTAATTCATCCCACCAATATGATTGTCTGGAAAGAAATCTTCCATTTTCCCAAACTGAACTTGTATTACATTTTTTACCCAATGTATAAAGCGAATTAAATAAATCAACCAATTCAAGTAACTGCAAACTTCTGGCATTTAGTGCATCTGCTCTACCAACTTCAAGTGGGTGTTCAGATTTGTCAATAACAGCAGTATTTAATCCACATAATTGCCCTAAATAGGAGCACATAAGACCTACAGGCCCTGCACCAACTATAACTATATCTATATTTTTTTTCATTTAAAAGACTCCAAGTAAGGATTAGTAAAAACAGGGCTGCTAAGCACATGCACCCTTTGAATATGCCTGGATGATTGAGACACAAATTTTTCTCTACCATGTAAAAGCGAAAAATTATCTGCAATAACTACATCATGATCTTGCCATTCATGAGCGTATAAATTATTTGTACTATATAATACGTTATTTAACTGATTACAAAATTCATATATTTTTGATTTATCAATACCTGAAAATTTTATTTCAGGTGAATTTATAAATTTCCCCTTATCTTCAGAATAAGGCTCATTATAGCGAATAACATCATAATTTTTAAATGGATGTTTTGCGATAATTGGAGCTTTAATTTTACTATCATAAAATTCCATTGCCCTATGGTATGAAACTATAACTTTATTGCATAAGATTTTTAATTCTTCAGAAATACTTTCTAAAGCTAAAATAGTATTAGAAAATATGGTTCTACCACCCTGATTTTTTAACGGCGCTTTGACGCAGTGAAAAATTTGATATTCTGGCACTTCCTTACGGTACATTCCATCCCAGTGAAGTGGCATGTAGCTGTTATCAAATATATGATCTTTTGGATCTACTTGTTTTACTAAGTTCAGCATCTTGCCAAAAGGCCAAATACTAATTTTACCCCAATTTTCACAATAACTAATGAAATCTTTTGTTTTAAATCCCCTTAAAATTACTATTTGATGTTTATTATAAAGCCTAAGTAATATATCAATATCAATATTTTCTATATTATTGTGGGCATTTTTAGATTTTATCATAACACCAAATGGTTTCAAATAACTTATTACATAATTCATATTTTTATTTTCTCTATTTTTTTAAACCTTAACTT
>JAHDGL010000049.1 GCA_020627625.1 Alphaproteobacteria bacterium
CAAGAGGCCAATTTTTGATCGGCATGGTCCATTTTTTTGCAGCATTTTTTAGAGCTAAATATATTATTTTTCTGATCGATTCGTCATTTGGAAAGACCCCCTTATTTTTGATTATTTTACGAATTTGACGATTTACAGATTCAATGGAATTTGTTGTGTAAATTACCTTCCTGATTTCTTCAGGAAAAACAAAAAATGCTATAATAGTAAGTTTTTCATTGGCGCTATTTTTTTGGTTTTTGTCAATTTTCTAAAATAGAGCTACAACTTATTTATTTAACTATTTATAACTCTTTTTTCTTCAAGAATTTAATCGCACTGGTTGTTAAGGCGTTGCTAGATAAGTATAGATAAAAAAATGATATTACCTTATTAGACCCCATTCGTCATTATTTATCTCGGTTTAACAGACGAACTAAGAGATCAAGGCTTTTGATATGATTGAACCCTCTCTTTTTTTACTTCCCTTCAAAGATATTTTGTCTATACTTGTTTAGCAATCTAGATATATAAAGATAATATTATAAAAACGTGAATTAAGGATAAGAAGATTTAGTAAAATTTTTTATAGATTATTTCGACATGTTCTGGATTATCTGGTAATTTTAATGGCTTTTTCAAACCGCAACCTGCTAGAATAGTTGATAACAATATAATATATACGATAATCTTCATGATTTTTTTGCTAAATTTATGGTAAAAATATTTAAATTTGAGTATATTTTATAAGGAAATGTAACATATATTATTTCTAATGTAATCCAAATTATATAGTAAATGAAAGATATTAATTATAAATGATCTAGACAATGAAGAAATTTACACGCCTTATGAGCACTAGCATATTCTTATTATTCATTCATAATATTTGTATAAATATTTATGCTGATAATAAAGTGGTAAACACAAATATAATTGATCAAGATGCATATACTGACACAGAAACACATTTCTTTGATGGGCAAGGTAAGAGGGTTTTTCTTGATCAGTACGAAGGAGATACTGTATTACTTGTATTTTGGGCTACATGGTGTGGATCTTGCATTAGTGAAATACCCACTTTAGACAATCTAGCAAAAGATTTTCGTAAATTACCCTTCAAAATTATTGCAATATCTGAGGATTATCAAGGTGTAGAAAAAGTAACTCGATATTTTAAAGAACAAAACATAAGACATTTAGAAATATTTCATGACTATCAAAATAAATTATTTAAATCAATGTCTGTAAATGGACTACCAACGGCTTTCTTAATAAATCGCAATGGCAAAATTAAGAAGTTATTTAAAGGCAGGATTAGGTGGTATGATGATAAAATTCGCTCTATTCTATTAGCGGAAATTGATGGGAACCCCTCGGTGCCTAAAAATAGTTATAAACCACCGTCTTTGAATAGACAAATTAACCCACCCCCCCTGGAAGACAAATCTTTTTCCAAACTTCAAAAGGCTAAAGACTCTTTAGACAACAAAGAATCTTTAACTGATAACACACATTTAACCACTGGCAAACCTTCGGACAACCAAGCTCAACCGAGCAACAAAGCACCTTCAAAGGGACCTTCTAAAGGCAAAAAACTTTTGAAACCAAAAGACCCTTCGGCTCCACCGGATGTGCTGGAAGCTTTAGACTCTTCAAACAAAACAATAAAACAATAATAGCAATCAATAAATTAAGAGTGAAAAATGAATAATACAATTAGAAGCAAGAACACTACCAATAATGACCTTAATAACAACATTAATAATGATGATAGTAAGATTTATAATAATACTAATAACAATATGACTGCTAATGGTGATGCTATATTGCCTAGGGTGCGTCAAAATAAGTTGGATTCTATATTATCATATTTACCATTGGGATTAGGCAAAAACAAACCAGTAGTAGCAGTTTTTAGATTAGACGGTGTAATTGGCAAGGCAGGAGCAATGAAATCTGGATTAGCTATCAGCTCGCTAAATCAATTAATTGAGAAAATGTTTCAAATTAAAAATCTAGACGCTATATGTTTATGCATTAATTCTCCAGGAGGGTCACCAGTACAATCGGAACTTATTGCAAATAGAATTATAAATCTTGCTAAAATTAACGAAGTACCTGTATACAGTTTTGTTGAAGATGTAGCAGCCTCTGGTGGTTATTGGCTTGCTTGCATAGGAGAAAAAATATACGCAAGTCAAAGTTCTATAATCGGCAGCATTGGTGTTATTTCTAGTAGCTTTGGCTTCCATGAGGCGATTGAAAAATTGGGAATTGAACGCAGAGTATACACGCAAGGTAGTAATAAATCAGTACTTGATCCATTTAAGCCAGCTAAAGAATCAGATATTAAAATAATTCATAAATTACAAAAAGAAATACATCAGCATTTTATAAACACAGTAAAAGAAAGGCGAGCTGGTAAGCTAACTCAAGACGATGATATTTTATTTAGCGGCGAGTTTTGGTCTGGGCAAATTGCTTTAGATTATGGGCTGATCGATGGTATTGACGATCTTTATTCTTTCATACATAAAAGCTATGGCGATAATGTTAAGATTGAACATATAGAAAGTAAACAACCATGGTTTAAAAAGAAATTAGGTTTAAGCAAAATTAGTGCAAATTTTGCAAAAGATTTATCTCAAAACATTATTGATTCAACAAAAGAATATATTATATCTAATAAATTTGATATTAAATAACCTCAAGCTATGGATAAATAATAAAAAACATACCAACCAATGGCACCAATTTTTTATATTAAAGAGGGCAATCTGAGTTTTGCAGACAAAATTGTTTTATCTGACATAGAGCTATATATTTCACCTGGTGATAAAATTTGCTTAGTCGGAAAAAATGGTTGTGGCAAGTCCAGCTTAATGAAAATCATTAACGGTGAATATGAATTAGACTTTGGAGAGCCTTTTCAAGATCCGTCAATTAGTGTTGGTTATTTAAAACAAGATATGAAATTACCGTCATATGATACGGTTTATGATTTTATTTTAAGTGATTTTAAAACTCCCCAAGATAATAAATATCATGCAGATATTATTCTAGAGCAATTAAAAATTAAAGGAGATGAAAAGCTAAAAAATTGCTCTGGCGGTCAAATCAAAAGAGCTTTTCTGGCAAAATCTTTAGTAAATCAACCAGATATTTTGCTATTAGACGAACCAACCAACCATCTTGATATCCAGACAATAGAGTGGCTTGAGGAATATATTAAAGGCTACCAGGGCTCGGTAATTTGCATTAGTCACGATCGTAAATTTCAAGAAAATATTACGAATAAGGTCTGGTGGATTGATCGCGGAATATTGCGCAAATCAGGTCGTGGGTTCAAATATTATGACCAGTGGAGAGAGGAAATTATCGCAACAGAAGAAGCTTCTTTACGCAAAATGAATCGTAAATTACAGGCAGAAAAAGGTTGGTTAAATACGGGGGTGACGGCTAGAAGAAAACGCAATCAAAAGCGCTTGGCAAATTTATACCGACTTAGAGAAGAATTTAAACAACACCAACTACATTTAAAACAAGCCAAAGCACGAGTACAAACCGAGCTTGCTGAAGAAATGAAAAAAACTAAATTCATTATTGAAGCAAAGAAAGTATCGTATCACTTTCCGGGCAAAAATTTATTTAATGATTTTAATTTTAAAGTTAAGAAAGGAGAAAAGATTGGTGTAATCGGTCCAAATGGTACTGGTAAATCGACGTTAATACGTATTCTCACTAAAGAATTAGAGCCAATTTCTGGAAAAATAATACATGGTACCAATATTCAAATCACTTATTTTGACCAACATCGGAGCGACTTAAATCTAAATCATAGCTTACAGCAAACAATTTGCCCTACTGGTGGAGATCAGGTATTTCTAAAAGACAAAACAATGCATGTCGCTGGATATTTAAAGAAATTTAGGTTTGATCCTAAAACTTTAAACAACAAAGTTTCTACCCTATCTGGCGGAGAAGCAAACAGGTTATTACTTGCAAAAGCGTTGATTAATCCAGGGAATTTTTTCATTCTTGATGAACCAACAAATGATTTAGATATGGATTCCATCGAAATGCTACTAGAAATACTAGCAGATTACAACGGAACTTTAATCATAGTGAGTCACGACCGAGACTTCTTGGAACGTTTAGTTACCAGAACTTTAGTATTTACTAACGACGAAATCATCGATTTATATGGTGGTTATGAAGATTATTTAAAATACTACAAAAAAGAAAATAAAATTAATAAACCTATAAAAAATAAAACAAGTACACCCCATAATAAAATAGATGAAGCACCAAAAAAACTAAGCTACAAATATGTACGCCTCCTAGAAACTCTTCCTGGTGAAATAAAATCCCTTGAAATAGAAATTAAAGATTTAGAAAATCAGCTATCAGACCCTAATTTATATAATCAGGATAATGATAAATTTAACAAATTATCAAAAACATTAGAGCAAACAAAAATAACCTTGGATTCTAAAATCGAAGAATGGATAAAAATAGAAGGAATGCAGGAAATAATTAACAATTCTCGTTACTAAATATAGTTAATTACTCGCTTTCTTAGGTCTAGATTATATGAACTTGTTGATATTTTCCTCTTGCTATAACATATCCTTAATTCACGTTATAAAAATAAAATTTAATATTATTTTGATATTTTTGTTAATATAGTTTATTTCTGTCTTTTCCTGTTTTTACGAGCCGCGGTTAATTAAACAGAGAACCTGGAACCAGGCTACTCCCAGCAAAAACCTTGACATAACGTGGTAATATTTACACGTAACTTAGGTTGACTTTTGACCCAATACTTTTCCCAATGTTGCAAACAAACAAACCTTTGTTTGCATTTTTAAAAAATATATGTTATATTATTAACTAATTATTAAGAAATTAATTTTTAACAAGGAGTATGTAACAATGAAAGTGAGTTTATTATCTAATACATTAGTACTAATATTATTTTCTACTATTTTATCAAGCTGCGGAGGTGGTGGCGCTGGGCATGGAAGAAATGGCCACCCTCCACACCCAGCTTATCAGCATCACCACAAAAAACATTTTCGTAATGGTCCTCCGCATCACCGAAAAGATCACCGTGGCAGACCTGGTAACTATCTACAAGGTCAGAGGCGCCAAGCTGATGAGCGCTTCTTGTTTGGAGTTATTGAAAACGTTTATAGAAATCTTAGCTCGCAAACACGGCGACGCGTTCGAAGCATTTTTCACAAGTGGGGTCAAAGTGGTTTGGGCGCAGGCGATCCTGGTGCGTATTATGGCGTTTGGTCACAAGGAACACTGGGGTCTGCAACAGACTCAGGACTAGAAGTTGATGGCAAGACTAAAATCAGCAGCAAGGGCGAATCACACGCTTTTATAGTTGGCGCTGACACCAAGATTAATGAAACTACAGTAGTTGGTGTTGCTTTTAGTCACGGTGAAAATGAATTAACCATTAAACAAAAGAGTATTGTGACTAGCAAAACTGAGGTTACTAGTAATACACTTAGTGTCTATGGTAGTAATGATCTTAATAATAAGCTCAGTTTAAATGGTAATATTTCTTTTGGTAAGATTGATATGAAAAATACTTACTCTACCAATCAAACCGTTGCTCAGGATAAAGGTAGCCTGATTGGTGGTTCATTAACTGCTAATTACAAGATATATTCTAAAAACAATCTAGATTTTACCCCAAGATTAGGTGTTGCTTATAATAATATCAGTATCAAGGCACCCGGTCCTGCGTCTGAGGTAAACAAAAGCAATCTAGATGTTGGTGCGGGCATGTCAGCAAAAACCACTTATGAATTTAATAAATTCACGTTATCACCAACTATCAGCGCTGATTATACTTGTACCGTTTGGGCAAAAGATGATAAGCAAAAAGTTGAGGATGTTAATAAATTAGCTCCAACTTTTGAGAAGAAAATCAGTAAAAACAAAGGTCAAGTGATACTTGGCACTGGTTTAACCGTTTCTAACGATAGATTAGAAGTTAGTGGTGGTTATAATTACACCATCCAAGGTAAAAGAAAAGCTCATATTGGGTATGCAAAATTTAGGGTTAATTTCTAACCTAAAAACGCGAGTTTAGGATAAACAAAATTGCATATTTACGTTTAGATTGACACTTTC
>JAHDGL010000050.1 GCA_020627625.1 Alphaproteobacteria bacterium
TTAGGGATAACATAGCTGCTGAGGATTATCTTATCGAGAAAGGCATCGAGAAAGGCATCGAGAAAGGTATTAAAAAAGGCATCGAGAAAGGTATCAAAAAAGGCATCGAGAAAGGCATCGAGAAAGGCATCGAGAAAGGCATCGAAAAAGGTATTAAAAAAGGCATCGAAAAAGGTAAGGCGGAGGAAAAAATTGAAATTGCTAAAAATTTGCTTATACAAAATATTCCTATTGATACTATTTCTTTAGCTACCGGTCTTTCTAATGACGAGATACTCAAAATCAAGCTAGAGTCAATCATTTAGTTTGCAGAATACCAATTCCCATTTCAAATTCTATATTAGAATTTTGCGCCGACTCTTCTGTGCTCATATATCTATATACACTGCGCAGCATCACCTTGAAATGCAAAACTCTAATTCAAAATGAGAGTTGGTATAAGTTTTAAATTGGAAAAACCACGTAAATAATCACTTGCTTGCATTTCGGTCTTGCCAGATGGTTTTATAGATCTAATTATTAAAGTGCCTTGTCCACAAGCTACTTCGAAATTATTTCCCAATAAAGTACCAGGTTTTTCTTGATGATTTTTTTCTGTGTATTCTGCGCTCAATATCTTGATTGTTTTACCCTCGTGCTTAAAATATACTCCGGGCCAAGGGTTATCTAATTTTACAGTCAATATTAAATGTCATTCCAATCGACTCTACCTTCATCTTTTGATAGTTTATGCGCATATGACAAGCCTTCTTGTTGTTGTTTAATTCTAGGAATCATGTCTATTCCATCAAGAGTTTTTATTAACAAATTAGCTCCTATATTGGCACATTTATCGTGTAATTCCGTAAAAGTAATTTTTGGATCTAATTTAAAGTTTTCCTGTAAGATTATATCTCCAGTATCAAGACCAGAATCCATTTGCATAATACAAACGGCGCTTTCTTGCTCACCGTTGATAATAGTTCTCTGTAGGGGTGCCGCTCCTCGGTATTTTGGCAATTTTGACGGATGAATATTTAAACATCCGTATTTTTTAGCTTCTAATACATTTTTAGGAATGATAAAACCATAAGCAACAACAACTATAATATCTGCATCAATTGAATCAATTAATGCAGATGAGTCTTTATTTTTTAGTGTTTTTGGCGTATGCACAGCAATATTATTGTAAATTGCTAAATTATGCACAGGAGAATTAGTAAGTTTCATTCCGCGCCCTTTATGTTTTGGAGCTTGTGAAAAAACTGCAACCACATTATATTTTGTTGAATCGATTAATTTTTGTAAAGCCGGAACAGCGAAATCTGGTGTTCCCATAAAGATAATATTCATTAAAGACCTGTTGATTTTTACTATATACTAAATATTAAGTTGAAGTTTATTATTTTTTATCTAGGGCAATTAGGTAAAATTCACTAGATTCTTTTCTACTAGATTCTGGTTTAAAATGCCTTACTTTATTAAAATTTTGTTTCACCATTGTTAGAAGATTATTTTCTGCGCCACCTCTAAATATTTTTGCGACAAAATGCCCACCTGGTTTTAGAATTTTTAAAGCAAAAATTAAAGCGTTTTCGCATAGATCTAAAATACGTAAATGATCTGTTTGGCTATGACCCGTAGTATTAGCAGCCATATCGCTCATAACTAAATCAGTTAGCTCCCCTTTTAATTCATTAATAATTAGAGATTTAGTATCATCATCAAAAAAGTTTTTCGTAAAAGATGTAACACCAGCTATTTTTTCGATGGGTAACAAGTCAATAGCTATCAGTTTGTTTTTCGAAGAAATATTGTCTGATTTAATAATTTTAGCAGCTACCTGACTCCAACCACCTGGTGCTGCACCTAGGTCTACTACATTATCTCCAGGTTTTAAGATATGAAATTTATTATGAATTTCTATTAATTTATAAGCTGCTCTTGATTTGTACCCATCAAGTTTAGCTTTATGCACAAAAGGATCGTTCAATTGCCTTTTTAGCCATCTGGTAGAAGATGTTTTTCGTTTTTTTGCAGTTTTAACTTTTGTAAATTTTCCACGATATCCAGTTGAAGATGACATAAATTACCTGTTACCTATTAGATGCTGCATATTTATCAAGCACTGAATTAACAAATCCAATTTCACTTTCATCAATCATATCGCTGGCAATATCCGTATATTCATTGATAATTACTTTGCGTGGTGTTTCTGGAAAATACTTTATTTCACAAATAGCTACACGCATAGTGGCAAATAATAATTTTGGCAAACTGTCCAAAGTCCATTCTTTTATAAGATATTGCTGAATAATTGTATCAATTTCATTCAGATTTTCATATGTAGCTATTACTAACTCTTTTAGATAGTTGTAGCTTGGGCGTAACTTAAGGTTGCTATTTTTTTCTAAATCATAATCACTTTTTACATCATTATTTTTATAAAAATCAACTATTTTTAAAAGTATTGTTTGTATATCAATTTCATTATTCTTATTTTCAGATTGATATAGTGCTTGAATAGCTGCAATACGAGCAATTGATTTTGTATTAAGTTGATGTGTAGCCATTCAGAAATTACTAGTTTAAATGAAATTTAAGCGATTCTAGCAAAAAAAAATCATTATTTCAATTTATTTTACTATAATGACTAATGCCTTTAATCTAAATAATAGTCGTTCTTTTTGCATATATTCATTATAGTAAGTTGACAATAATTGGTTTGAGTGCATTTTTTCAGTTGTAATTTTTGTGTTAGGTGATATAAAAAATTTAGTCAAATATAATTTTTATTTTTTATCTTAAGTGAAGAGGTCTTAAATTGTGAGTAAAATCTTTAAAACATTGTTATTTTGTGTAATGATAATTTCTGCTTTTTCTATTAGAGCTGCAGTTATTGGTAAAATAAGTATACAAGGCAATCAACGCGTTGAAAAATCAACAATAATAAATTACTTAGGTTTAGATATAGGAAGTAAATATTCTCAAGAAGCAAAGAATGATTCACTAAAGAATTTATATGCAACCTCTTTATTTGAGACAATAGATATTGATCTAGATCAAAATGTTTTAAAAGTCACTGTAAAAGAAGTGCCTTTTATAAGCGAAGTTGTTTTTAAAGGAAATAACAAAGTTCAAACAAAAACTATAACAAGTCAGATTTACACCGCTAGAGGTAATAGTTTGCGCAAGGCTAGATTGCATAATGATGTAAAAAAAATAAAAGAACTTTATAAATCTTCGGGTAGATTTGCAACTGAGGTAAAATCAAAAATAGAAGAGCAAAGTAACAACCGAGTTAAAGTAACTTTTGAAATCGAAGAGGGGCCTAAAACTGGAATTAAAGACATATATTTCGTGGGTAACGAACATTATAAAGATTCCGAACTAAGATCTATCATTATGACAAAAAGATCTAGATGGTTTAGTTTTTTAGAAACCAACGATACTTATAATCCAGCACGTATTGAATCTGATAAAAGATTGTTAACTAGTTTTTATAACTCAGTTGGTTTTGCTGATTTTGCAGTTGTTTCTGTTACTGCGGATTTGTTAGAAACAAAAGAAGGATTCATTCTTACTTACTCACTAGATGAAGGTCGGCAATATAAATTTGGTAAAATTGATTTGAAGAATAAATTGACTAAAATTAAGGATAAAAATATTTTACAATTTATTGATAATAAAAATGGAGAAACTTTTGACAGGTCAGCGCTAGAGCTTTTATCTGATAAGATATCTAACTACCTAGCAGAAAATGGCTATCCTGAAGTAGAGGTTAGTCCTAAAATTATAGCCAATAGATTTACTGGATTAGTAGATGTAACGATATTAGTAGATAACGCTGATAAAGCGTATATTAACAAAATTAATATTGAAGGGAATTTAAAAACACAAGATAGTGTGATTAGAAATCAATTAAAAATATCAGAAGGAGATATCTATAATCACAAAAAAATAACACAAAGTGAAAGAAATATTCGTAATTTGAATTATTTTGGTCGTATTTCTATGAACACAGTATCTACAAAAAAAACTGGTCGTTATAATTTGAATATTAATGTTATGGAAAAATCCACTGCATCACTTGGTTTAAATGCTGGTTATAATAGTTCGGGTGGACCATTTGCTAGTATAGATTTTAGTGAAAGAAATTTGATTGGTACAGGGAGGCATTTAACCACATCTATTCAGACTGGTAAGAAAAACATACGTTTTCAGTTAGGTCTTACTGAGCCTCGTTTTTTGGGTAAAGATTTAGAATTAGGTGGAACTGTGTTCAGAAGTCAAAACGGAAGAAAAAGCGGTTTTGCCATTGGTGAGCACAAATATAAATCAAAATCTACAGGTGCAAGATTAGCGCTTGGATATAATATTACTGATGATTTGTCTCATAATATTAATTATTTAATTAAACAAGACGAGTCAAAATCTCCAGATAGTGATAGTTCCATATTTGTCACAGAGCAAATGGGTAAACATATTACATCATCTATTGCTCATACTCTAGTATATGATAGAGTTGATAATCGAGTTTTTCCTAAAGACGGTTATTTAATTTCCGGTACTCAGGAATTTGCAGGACTTGGAGGTAATGTAAAATATTTAAAGCATGATTTAGAGGGTAAATATTTTAAATCTTTTGTATCAAATAAATATACTTTGAAGTTGTCTGCATCAATTGGTCATGTTAAAGGTGTGAGTGGCAAAAAACTAAGGATGTCAGATCGTTTTAATCTTGGTGGAGAAAGTCTAAGAGGTTTTTCTGTTAATGGTGTAGGTCCTAGATCTTTCAAAATACCTTTTGGTAAAACAAAAAACGATATAGATTATAAAGGAGGAGATTCTCTTGGCGGACAAAAATATTATACTCTATGTTCTGAACTTAGTTTTCCAATCGGATTGCCGGAAGAGTTTAATGTAACAGGTTTTGTGTTTTTAGATGCTGGTTCTTTATGGGATGTTGATTCAAAAAAATCAGCTAATCACCCGAATACATTAATTCTTAATGATACCTCAATGAGGGTTTCTGCTGGTTTTGGTTTTTTATGGAATACAAGAATGGCACCAATTAAAATGACTTGGGGATTCCCGCTTAAAAAAGAGAAATATGATGATAAAGAAATATTTCTTCTTGGATTCTCTACTAGCTTATAATCTCTTTTCTTTGTATATAGCGTGGTATTGCTTTGCTAAAACAAATAACATTAATGTTATATAAGCTAACTTACTTTTATTTAAAGCAACAAAATTGTAAATTTAATATATTTGTAGAAGATGGTTTCTTGATTATGCAAATTATACGTAATGTAACTTTATTTTTAATATTTGCTCCGATTGTTGTTTTTGCAAATAATAAATTTGACGCAAAAATAGCAGTTGTAGATGTTGAATCAATATTAGAACATTCTGTTGCAATGAAGGAAATAAAAAAATCTATTAGCATTATTAGTGAAAATATTCAGAATGAACTATCTAAAAAAGAGAAAGCTTTAAAATTAATTGAGACAGATCTTGTAAAACAACGCAGTTCTTTGAAAGAAAAAGAGTTTAATCAAAAAGTTAATGAGTTTAATCACAAGGTAAGTATTACTCAAAAAGAAATGCAGGATAAGAAAAGCAACTTAGAGATTGCATATTCTTTGGCCATGCAAGAGGTTCATAAAGTTACTATATCTATTATTAGTGAGCTTTCTAAGAAGAATAATTTTAATATAGTTCTACCAAGCGCACAAGTTTTATTTGTTAAGAATAGTTTGAACATAACTCCAGAAGTTATTACTGGTTTAAATAAAAAGTTAAAGAATGTCAAAATTAAGTATGATAGCAATATAGTAAATTAAATATTATTATCATATTGAATGTACAAATTATGTGGGGCGATTAAATTCTTTCAAAGAAAAAAATATTGAACAGTTGATATAAAATCTTTATAAAAAAACAAGGCAAGAGAGTCTAAAATCATATCAAAAGTAATTTTGTTTAATAAAGATAATTTTGGAGATTGCTTTGATAAAGAAAGAGATAAATGCTATAATTAACGCGTAGTAGATATTAAGCATCATAGAATAATATCTAGATAGAGAATATGGAACATTCAAGT
>JAHDGL010000051.1 GCA_020627625.1 Alphaproteobacteria bacterium
ATTGATTATTACAATATAAACTACTTTTTCTCCACTGTCATGATAATTTACAATACAAATTGTTTGGTTGATAAGTATTCACCAGCGTGAAAACAATCCTTAGCATCTTCATATATAGTAAAAACAATTTAGCTTGTATTTGTCAGATCTTAATGCATTTTCACTTTATTTCTTTGCACCAAAAGAAAGTCCAGCAAATTTCTTATTAAAGTCACTAACATTTTTATTAGACTGATTAACGACATTTGCTGCGCCTTTATTCCATGCAGGGTGCTTACGGTAATCAACGTCCATAAGGATTTCACCTGATTTTAAAGTTGAACGTGTCAAAAACTCGTCTTTACCAACTATTATTTTAAGGTCTTGATATGATGGATGAATGTCTTTTTTCATTACGCCAACTCTTTCTTTTTCTTACCAATATCTCTTTTAACCCTCTTAGCTTTAAGAGACATCACAGTATCTTTTGATTTTAACATAAAAGCATCAAACCCACCAACCTTATCAACACTACGCATAGCTTTAGCTACAACTCTAAATTTGTATTTTTGACCAGTAAGATCGCTAGTGTAGATGACACTTCTAACATTAGGCTCAAAACGCCTTCTAGTTTTTCTTTGTGAATGAGATACATTATTTCCATATTGCACAATCACACCAGTTAATTCGCATTTACGAGACATTTTATCCCTACATAATTATTTTTTTATATTACCACGTCACAACATATAGATTTCATACTAATCTGTCAAGAATAATTCAAA
Organism: Alphaproteobacteria bacterium; assembly: GCA_020627625.1. Lineage (GTDB taxonomy): Bacteria > Pseudomonadota > Alphaproteobacteria > Rickettsiales > Rickettsiaceae > Megaera_A. The sequence continues at coordinate 765 of JAHDGL010000051.1, forward strand.
CCAAAAAGAAGAATGCCAAACCTAAAAAGCTAAAAAATCCTATAGAATCAGTACAGGCTGTTAGAAAAACACCCGATGCTGCTGCAGGATCAATATCTAAACGATTCAAAATAATCGGGATGGCCGATCCAAGCAAACCAGCTATAGTAAAATTTATAATCACGGCTGCTGCAAATACTGCGCTTAAATTACTGTTTGCAAATAGTAAGTAAGTTAGTATTATACCGATAAATGCAAGCAATAAACCATTTATCATACATACTATAATCTCTTTACTTACTACGCGCATTGTATTTGCGGCTGTAATATCACGACTAGCCAAAGCACGGACCGTTACCGTCATAGCTTGAGTTCCTGCATTGCCGCCCATTGAAGCAACAATAGGCATAATAGTGGCTAATGTAATTAATTTTGCAATAGTACCATTAAAATGGTCAATTATCATAGAAGTAAGGCAGGCTGTTACTAAATTAACAAACAACCAAGGAAATCTCTGCTTTGCTGTTGCGTATAAATTATTAAATATATCGCTATTATGAACTCCACCTAGATGCATAAATTCATTTTCTGTTTGCTCTTCAATAATGTAAAGCATATTATCAATAGATATAGTACCCACTAATTTGCCTTGGCGGTTCGTCACCGGAACAATCGTTAATGCATATTGCTTAAAAATAAATGCTAAATCGTCCAATTCAGTATATGTATTCACCACTTTAAACTCCTGATTCATTAATTCTGAAATCGGAGTATTACGAGAAGTTTTTAGTAATGTACTTAGTAATATAGTGCCCACCGGATGAGATTTATAACCTACAACTATTGCAGCATGAAAATCAGATGTAAAATTACTACGACGAATAAAATCAATGGCTTGCCCAGCTGTCCAATGTTGTTGAAATGAAATAAAATTTTTCTCAAGAACTCTACCTACCGTATCTTCTGGATATTTAAAACCTTCTAAAATCTGCTGTCTTTTTTCTGGATTTAATATAGAAAGCACAGCATGCTTTAAATCATCGTCGAGTACATCTATTACTTCAATAGAATCTTCTATATCCAACTGATTAATTAGATCAGCACTCTTTTTAACACCTAAAGCTTCAATAACAAATTGTTTATTACCATCGCTAAGACAAGCAATTGTTTCAGGGGCAATTTTATCTACTATAGAAGGTAAAATTATATGATATAATTTACGATTAGCGTTGTCTAAATAATCCGCTAAGTCTGCGTAGTGCAATTCAAGCAATAAATCTGCTGCATTATCTAACTTATCATTATGAATTAAATATGTAATATGATTAAATTGTTCAGCAAGAATTTCTTGATGCTCAGATGAAATAAAATTTTGAGATTCATTCATAATATATTTAATCTTTAGTAATTCTAAATTCAACACAAACAAAAACTAATTTGCAATTTTCTTTACTAGCTTTGTAATTAGCTTATATCAAATTAAAATTATCATACATAGCGTTTGTGAATTTACCTTGGTGCGGCCGAGAAGATTTGAACTTCCACTCTTTATCAGAACAGCACCCTCAATGCTGCGCGTCTACCAATTCCGCCACGACCGCTTATGACAACAGATTGAGATAAGTCAGGATAAGTAAAATATCTCAGGCAGTACCATAGTGAATAAATTGTATATAGCAAATTTCTTATAAAAAAGCTACTTATTTTTAAAATTAGGAGTAATACCAAAAGAATTCAACATATTAACAGTTTCAAACAATGGTAAACCTATAATATTTGAAAATGAACCAGACAAAAATACTACAAAAGATTCTGCGTGTCCTGTTAAAGTATAACCACCAGCCTTGCCGATCCCTTGTCCAGTTTTGCAATAATAATCTATTTCTTGCTCTGATAATTTCTTGAATTTTACAATTGATTTGACAACTCGTTGCAATTTTCTTAAACCAGACGAGTCTTTTCTAATCACACATACTCCAGTATACACTTGATGACGACGTTGTGACAATAATTGCAAACTTTCTCTTACATCTTCTGCATTTTGTGCTTTGCGCATAATACGCCTACCTACAACAGGAACAGTATCTGAACCAATAATTATGCCTTCATCAAAATTATTGGAAACTGCCATAGCTTTTTCATAGCTAAGCCTACGAGCCATTTGTTGCGGTGTCTCTTTAGGAAGCTCTATTTCATCGATATCACTGGGAATAACATAGTCTGGCATGATCCCAACTTGTTCTAACAAAGAAAGTCTTGCAGGTGATGCAGATGCCAAGATAAGAGGTAATGTCATATAATATATGGTAAAATAAGTTGAATTAGGTTATATTTTTAACGCGAGTTTAGGGTAAGCAAAATTGCATATTTACGTATAGATTGACACTTTGTTAGCAGAAAATAACCCCAAAAATACTCAAATATCTACGGATATTCTCCGTTTTTTGAGAACATTTTGTACTAAAAATTGCCTAATCTATACAAAAATCTGCTAAATTTCTTATCCTAAATTCGCGTTTTTAGATTGGCTTTGTAAATTTATTTGTCATCTTTTTATTTTCAAATAGGTTAGCTATTTGCAAATTAAAAAGCTAAGTTTAAAAATTCAGACTTTTTATATAGGCTAACCTAACTTATTTTAATGTAAAATATGCCTAATGACGCAAAATTACACGACCTTTTGTTAAATCGTAAGGAGTCATTTCAATACGCACCTTATCACCAGCTAAAATACGAATACGATTTTTACGCATTCTACCAGATGTATGTGCTATTATTTCATGACCATTCTCAAGTTTCACCCTGAAATTAGCATTCGGCAGGAGCTCTAATATATCTCCGTCAAATTCAATTAATTCTTCTTTTGCCATTAAATTATAAATCAAATATAGTTACTTAATTATACAGTAAAACACATAGAAAATAACATTTTATTTTTATAGATAAAACCATTTTATTACTAAAATTTTACTACAACACAAAAATAATAACATTTTCTATGAATATAAGCAAGGTGAATATGTATAAGTGTATAAGTTCAATAGCTTTGAGACTAGATTATGCCGCTAGGATATGTTTATAAGTTCAATACCATTTCCCATTTTAAATTATATTGCACTGTTAACATTTTGCAGGATTCGTCTGTGCTCACCTATCTATATACGCTACGCAGCATCACCTTGAAACACAAAATTCTAATTCAAAATGAGAAATGGTATAATTAGATTATAAACGGTATAACTCGAACCCAAGATAAAGGGAGGTTTGGGTTTTTATTATGTAAATTTTACTTGTTTTAGTAATAACAAGAGTATAAAAAGGGTATAATATTACACCCTTCCTAGATTATGTTATGTAACAACTTAATCTAAATATATAAAACTTTCCTCTAAATCTTCCTGACTTCCCATTAGTACAAATTCATCATCTTCGAAATCGGAATATTCCAAAGGAACATCGTTTTGATTATTATGGTTATTATTAGCCATAATCTCATTATCCCAATCTTCAAATAACTTACGCTGTTCATCATTATCAAAAGATAAGTTGCTAGAAAATTTACTTTCAAAAATATCTTCTTCACTCTTGATTAAGAACTCATCCTCGTTTATAGAACCTTTGGTAACAATTGGGTTATTTATACCATCAGGATTTTTGATATATTCTTCGTAAGCCCTACGTTCTTCATCGCTACTAAAAGTCAGGTCATCAGTAACATCTTTTTTTGAATCATTATTTATAAAATCAAAATCAGCGAAAATCTCTTTATTAGGTTTTAAGGATTTATATCCATTTACTGTTTCAAGTATATGTTTTATTACAAATCTACCGCAATTCACATTATCAAGGAAGCTTTGCTCGCCAGTATATACACTATTTAACTTAACATTCTCTCCCTCGAAAGCTTCATTAATCATAGGTTGTAAATTGTTCAGAGAATATAAAGAGCTTTCTAAGCCCTTAGAATCAATGTGAGTGGCCTTCTTTAACGAACCGTTAACAACATCTAATTCTAACAATGTATAATGCCCTCTTTTCATAGATCCAAATGGGCCATATGCTTGAATTTGTGCTATTGGTATAAAAATTTTATAACCTTTACTATCAGATATATGCTTTTGTAATTTAGATAATAAATCATATAAAGTATAATCATGTCCATTTTGGAAATTTTCTTTTAAATCTGTAACAGTTTGAGTAAAAATAAAATTATTACCATTTGTGGATTTTTGATAAAAACGTTTATCATGAGTGATAAGATTTGAATACACCGAAGGTACTTCATTAATTAAAGCATTACTTTCATTAAAATCTAATTTTTCCGATAATACTCTTTGCATATAAAAACAATCTGTTTGCAGCTTTTCTTCGCCAACAAACTTATTAATAGTCTTTTTTGCATAATTCCAAACTTTTGTAAACACACAACACCTCTTAATTAATTTTTATTATATAGTTTGTGCGCACCACAATAATGCAAACAAATTTACAAGGCAAGGAGTATTTAATTTATTTTAGTTGTTTTTTGATGTATCTTTGTTTAATTTTGTAAAAATATTAATACCATTTCCCATTTTAAATTATATATTAACATTTCGAGAATTCGTCTGTGCTCACCTACCTATATACGCTGCGCAGCATCACCTTGAAACACAAAATTCTAATTCAAAATGAGAAATGGTATAATTAGATTATAAACGGTATAACTCGAACCCAAGATAAAGGGAGGTTTGGGTTTTTATTATGTAAATTTTACTTGTTTTAGTAATAACAAGAGTATAAAAAGGGTATAATATTACACCCTTCCTAGATTATGTTATGTAACAACTTAATCTAAATATATAAAACTTTCCTCTAAATCTTCCTGACTTCCCATTAGTACAAATTCATCATCTTCGAAATCGGAATATTCCAAAGGAACATCGTTTTGATTATTATGGTTATTATTAGCCATAATCTCATTATCCCAATCTTCAAATAACTTACGCTGTTCATCATTATCAAAAGATAAGTTGCTAGAAAATTTACTTTCAAAAATATCTTCTTCGCTTATAACTGACCACTCACTGTCGTTTAAAGAACCTTCAGTACTGCAACTGAAGTGGGTATAATTTTCCGGACAGTTTGTGTATAACAGACCAAAAAGGAAAAAAGATATGTCAAAGCCCAAAAGCAAGAGCGCTATCCGTTATAGCGAAGAATTTAAGAAATCATCAGTAAAATTAGCAATAACAACAGAGATTGGATATCAAAATACTCTGGTGATGAAAATGGTTCTGGAATCAATTACCTAGATGAAATCAAAAGACTAAAGAAAG
>JAHDGL010000052.1 GCA_020627625.1 Alphaproteobacteria bacterium
AAACATAACAAGCTCTATGGGTATAAAACGCAAAAAGAAAATAACTAAGAAATCGAATATTAAAAAAACTCAAAATAATAATGAGATAAAACAGATAGACGTAAATCAGAATAATAATGAGACAAAACAAATAGACGTAAATCAGAATAATATATTTTATGAGCAATTGATTTTCAGTTTTTGTGGCAAAAATAATATTATTGAATTTGATGATTCATTAAATTTAAGTTTTTATGGCGAAAGTAACTTTATTGAGTCACCTAATCCGCTAAATTTAAGTTTTGACAAGGATAAAAAATTGATTGATTATATTGATCCGGTAAATTTAAGTTTTCGCAATGAAAATGTTATAAACTCAATGAATGATATATATATAGAAACAGAACTAAAAGGTAATATATTACCTTTTATAAATGATTTAGTTTAGTATTTATAGCAAACTTGAGTTAAATTAGGTGCGCTCTTCATTTAATTCTGTTAAAGATGATACATTCATAAAGTTCACCTTCCGTGTATAGTAAACATACTTTGAACTATGCACATTTTTTAAAAAATATTTTGGAATTTAGATTTTACCTTTTTTGTTTTAAATGCTAACCCATTAAAGACGAAAAAGGTGAGATATAAATTACTATAGTAGATAAATTAGAAAATATGTATAGGGTACATTCTAGTTCAACGCATGTTTGCTATATTAGCATTTTGCAGTATTTGTCTGTGATCACATATCTATATACGCTCTGCAACCTAACCTTGAAATGCAAACCTCTAATTTGAAATAAAAAATGGTATTATTTTTCTTTGTGTTTCTGAAACATCATCACAGATTTCTTGGCAATATCTTCCGTCTCATCAAATGGATCTATCTTAAACTGTTCGATTTTGCCTTTATACCATCTGGCCCTTCTCATTTTAATAATGCTCTGTTGAAAAGCCTCAAATTTCTTACTTCCGCCAGGCAACGGTAAAAGATATACCGGTTTATCTGTCGATATTGCTTCACTTGCCATACTAACACTATCGCAAGTTAACATCAAAATATCAGTTAGTGCAAGTATACCAAAATAAGGATTTTTACCGACTTTATCCCAAAAATATATATTTTTATTATCTGCAAAACTTTTTTTGAAAAATTCAACTATTGGCTTAGGGGTTCTGCGAGAGGGGGATATAATCAAACTATAGCCTTGTTTTTCAAGCTCTAAAAGTTTGACCAAAATATCCTGAGCAGTATTATGATCAAGTTGATAAACTCTGTTAGGGCCTCCTAGAAGAACACCTATCTTGGGTTTTTTATATTTAGAGAACTCGTCCTTAAAATCTTTGATACCCGTATTTAGATTTTGTTCTGTCACTCTGTGTGGCGCCCCAACCATATTAATAACATTATCGCCTTGCAAATTATCATGAGATGGGCATATTACTATATCAAAATGCTTTGTACTGATTTTTGGATCTTGTAAATAAATTAGCTTTGTAGAGTTATAACCTTGTTCTTTTACGTATAAAGCGGGCAAGATAGATCGTCTACCGCACGCAATTACAAGGTCTGGCCAAGGTTTCGTTAATATATCAGCCTGCTGACTCATGCAGTATTTTTTAAATATCCTAAGATAAGGAGCAACATATAGCCATGGTTTTTTTAATTTTATCCTTTTTATAGAACAGTTATACCCCATAGCCTCGCCAAGACCAAGCGCCTGATTCTCCATCCCGGCGCTACCATCAGTAATAACCCAACATTTTTTTTGCATTTGAAATCTAGATTTTATCTTAAGTTTAATTTGATTTACTATGGTAACCTCAAGCTGTTTAATTTACTAAAATACAGGATTTTCTCCATCAACTAATTCATGACGATTTCTCCACTCTTTAGTAACATAATTAACTATTAGAGTTTTTCTAGTTCCGATTATATCTCGTTGCTGAAAACCATGCCAAGTATTTTCTGTTGGATAAAATACTAAAGCACTATTAGTTTTGTACGGTACTGTAGTATAATGATTATCAGCATTTTCATAAATATCTGTACCCCAATCTATAGAGTTTGGACCTGATGATATATAGAATAACATAGTAAATAGTTTAACTCCTAAATCTGTATGTGGTTTTAGCCAGAAATTTCCATTATCAATTGCATATTCTATTCTTAAAAAAGAACCTTTAAGAGAGGTATTTTCTTTTTTTTCGATCAGTGATATTGTATCTTGAGATAAGAAAATATCAGCAAATTCTTTAGCTGCAGGATATTTAGCAATGTTTTCTTTATTAATGTATTCCCTTGCATTATTAAACTCTTCACGTGTACCTAATTTATAATCAAGATCTTTTTCCTGGAATGGCAGGTCAACTAGCTCTTCTCTTAATTTTTCTGAAATCAAGTTGGTTAATATGTAATGTTGATATGGAGCTTCGAATGTTTGACAATTCTGAAATGATTGTTGAAATTTTTGTATGTTATTCATTATTTTCTAATCCATGTATTTTTTGTTTTTGTTATTTTCTTTACTGTAACTACATACACTATCTCTTTTAGAATATAAGTCTTATCTGATAATAAATTGGTATTTTCCGAAATGTTTCAATATCCCTAAAATCATGAGAATATTTGCCCATATTTGTACTCCCCACAAAATAGCACTAAAAGCTGGAATAGTTAGTGCAATAATAAATTGTAATAAAATCGTAATACCGCTAGCAAAGAACACCATCCTAATAGATTGTTTAATCGAGGCATTAGCGGTAAGTATTCTAGTTATGAAATAAATTATAACAATTAATAGAGCTTTGTCGAATAGTAAATTTATAAGAAGCAAAAAAGCGAACAAAGGAAATACCAGATAAATAAACAGAGAAGGAGATTTATCAAAAATCTCTGCAAATTTTGATTTAATAAATTCCTGCGTTAAAATTTGCGGGTTATTGCCAAAAATTTGTTCATATTTAATAGGCATATTAGTACGCAATATTCCATCTGAATCAAGAATATTTATTATTAAATTCTGGGAAGTTAAAACCATAGATAATCGAGATTTATCAGCGGGCATTAATTTGTCATCCGGATCAAGAGCAATGATTTTATTATTTCTTAAATCGCGCAAGAAAAACGGCACTTCTTCTGTGGTTGAAATTTTTACTCCATTATAATTAATTTCTGGAAGTTGGCGAAATATATGGTCTATTTCTTCTAAATTATTAGATGTAGTATCATTATTTAAATAAGATCTTATTTTATCTAATTGAAATAAAAATAGAATAGTGCACATTAATGAAGAGAATAACGCTAGATTTAAAGCATATTTTATACCATAGCCCTTGTAATTCTTAAATACTCCTTCGTAAAACTTTACCGAACTAATCGACAGCCAAAGATGCTTCATTAAAGTTGTTAGAAAAGATTTTGAAGTTGAAAGCAATGTTGTCATATTTAATAATTTAGTTTAGTATCTGATTTAAAATTAGATTTGAAATCTGATTTTAGATGAATTTTACTAGGTTATTATAATGCATTATTCAGAAAAACAAAATCATTCATTAAAAGATTTAAGCAATTCTATAAAAATCTTATCTGCAGATGCTGTGGAAGTGGCTAAATCTGGGCATCCAGGAATGCCTCTTGGTTTTTCTGATATTTTAACCTGCCTAACATTTGAATTTTTAAGATTTAATCCTCAAGATCCAAAATGGTTCAATCGAGATCGTCTCGTCTTATCCGCTGGTCATGGCTCTATGTTGTTATATTCTTTTTTCTATTTAGCTGGTTACAAAAATTTTACTTTAGATGATATAAAAAATTTTCGAAAACTAAATTCTAAGGCAGCTGGTCATCCTGAGCATGAATTATTTGAAGCAATTGAAACTACAACAGGGCCGCTTGGTCAAGGATTAGCAAACGCAGTCGGCATGGCAATTTCTGAGAAGAAATACAAGGCTAAGTTAGGTAGTGATATTTGTGACCATAAAATATATAGTATTGTTGGTGATGGTTGCTTGATGGAAGGGGTTGCATATGAAGCAGCATCGCTTGCTGGGCATTTAAATTTAAATAATTTAATTATTTTATTTGATGATAATAATATTACAATTGATGGTAACACAAATTTATCTGTATCAGAAAATCACTTGCAAAAGTTTCAATCAATGGGTTTTCATACAGAGTCTATAGATGGGCATGATTATGATCAAATTCGTAGAGCTTTGTCTTGCGCTCAAAATTCGGATAGGCCTAGTTTTATTGCTTGTAAAACGTTAATAGGAAAGGGTGCTAATAAAAAAGAAGGTAGCGAAAAATCACATGGTGCGCCTCTAGGAGAAGATGAATTAAATTATTTGAAAAATAATATGAATTGCTCGCAAGAACAATTTGTTATTGATCCGGAAATTAAAAAGAAATGGGAGCAAGCCTGGGAAAGGAACGAATCCGCATATAATCAGTGGATTGAAAATTTTAATGCTTTGAAGCTTACGGAAAAAAATTATTTGAATTTTCCAAGTAAAATCAACCTAGCAAAACCAGACCCGCTAGAGAAAGCAGAAGCAACCAGAGCATCATCAGGAAGGATTGTGGAATCCTTAATGAACCTGTCAGATAAAATAATTTGTGGTTCTGCTGATTTAGCTGGATCAAATAATCTCAACAACACTGAATGTAAACCAATTTCATCGGACGATTTTAGCGGTAATTTTATCTATTACGGAGTGCGTGAGCATGCAATGGCGGCGATAATGAATGGTTTAACTCTCTCGGGCTTTAGGGCTCTTGGTGGAACTTTTTTTGTTTTCTCGGATTATATGAGGCCATCAATACGCCTAGCAGCCTTAATGAAATTACCAGTAATATATGTGATGACTCACGACTCAATTGGGGTCGGGGAAGATGGTCCTACTCATCAACCGGTAGAGCATTTAGCCTCTTTTAGAGCTATGCCAAATATTAATGTGTTTAGGCCAATAGATCTAACTGAAACCTATGAATGCTATAAAATAGCATTAGCAAACACGGAGACTCCTTCTATAATGGTGCTATCAAGACAATCATTACCACAAATTCGACAATTAAATAAAGGAAATTTGCCTGAAGAGAATTTATCTGATGGAAATTTATTTGATGGAGATTTATCTGAAGGAAAATCATCTGAAAGAAATTTGTCATTAAGAGGTGGATATATTATCTCAGAGGCAAATAATACAGATAATATTGATGTTACAATTTTTGCTACTGGGTCAGAAGTTTCTTTAGCAATAGAGGTGCAAAAAGAATTACAAAATAACATTAATAACAAATCAGTTCGTATTTGCTCGGTTCCTTCGATGGATTTGCTATGCAAGCAAGGTGAGGATTATTTGTTAGAAATAAAAGGTAATGCAAAATTAACCGTTGCAATTGAAGCTGCAACTGCTTTTGGTTGGCATAAAATTATTGGCTGCGATGGTTTATTTTTTGGTATGGATCAATTTGGTGCTTCTGCACCAGCAACTGAGTTATACAAAAATTTTGGTTTAACTAAGGAAGATATTACAGATAGTATTTTGAATAATATTTAAAATATAGTGAACTTGTACTAAATTAGTTTGTGTTGATTATAGTCGATTATCTTTACTTTACTTTGATTTAATTTAATTGTAGAAGTCAAGATTTTATCTATTTTTTGTCATGAATAATTGGTGCGGATTCTAATAAAGATGTAATAAATTTAAATCGATCAACTTCTTTATTATCCACAATCACCTTTTCTGTAAACATGCTAAAGGGTCTAATCCACATTCTGTAATCTCCGTATAATGCTTTGTAGATTACAAATTCTTCAAGTGTTTCAGAATGTCTGCACATTCCAATTACTTCATATTTTAGCCCTTTATAATGTTCATACAAACCTGGTTTGATCATATTCCGAATCAGATATTATATTACTTGGATATTATATTGTAAATTACTATGGCACTGGAGAGTATTCTTTAAAGAAAAAGGATATAGC
>JAHDGL010000053.1 GCA_020627625.1 Alphaproteobacteria bacterium
AAATCAATTTCCTGTTTGAAAGAACATTTCATAGCCTTTCTTATATTTATAATTGATATACATCCCTTTACCAATACTTTCGCTATAAAAATTAAACTGTGAAAAATATAATTATAGAAGATTTGTTATTAAAGTCCAAAATAGCATTAATTTCTCTTGTGTTTTTTACAGTTTTTCTTGGAGGAATTTTGTAAGATTTCTTTTTATATGCGGTAAAAACCTTATAATAAGTCAAATCATCTTTTAGTATTTCATTTGGCAACCACAAACAATTACTATCAAATGACTTGCAATTAACAGATAATTTTTGACAAATAATTTCTACATCATTTTGCTGCTCTTTTGACCAAATCTCATAACATTTATTATAAAAAAGATTATCGATATTATATTGCTTTATTAAATTTGCAATAATCTTACTAGATTTACCAACATAGACGTTCAGCTTACCTTTTAAAGATTTATTTAATTTATCGAGCGAAGAATTTAACCATATTTTTGAAGCACCTCCTATTTTAAATAAATCTGGAGCTGAATCATCAAATATATAAATAGGCAAAATTTCACCTAAACGACAAGCCTCAAGCAATGCAGGATTATCGGATAACCTTAAATCTTTTTTAAACCAAACTATAGAAATTTTCTTTTGCATAATAATATATTTATTACAATCTGTTATTTGCTAAGGTAATATTACTTTCCAAATACATTCATAATAAAAACTAAATCTTCTGCCGCTTCTTTTAAATAATCAAACCGACCAGATGCCCCACTATGACCAAAACTCATATTTGTTTTGTATAACACTAAATTATCATCGAGTTTTCTATCACGTATTTTAGCTACCCATTTTGCAGCTTCCCAATATCCTACACGCGGATCTGATAGACCGGCAGTGACAAATAAATGAGGATAATTCTGCTTTTTTACATTATCATATGGTGAATAAGATTTTATATAATCAAAATAGTTTTTCTCAGTAGGATTACCCCATTCTTTATATTCCCCCGGAGTCAAAGGCAAATCTCCATCTAACATAGTATTTAGCACATCGACAAAAGGAACGTGAGCTATAGCCGCTTTGAATAATTCTGGGCGCTGATTAATAACATTACCTATCAACATGCCTCCGGCACTACCGCCCATTATAACTATATTGCCACTTGAAGTATATTGCTCTTTCACTAAGCTATCAGCTGCTGCAATAAAATCATTAAAAGTGCGTTTCTTGTTTAAAAATTTAGCAGACTCATACCAATCATGCCCCAAATCGTCACCACCTCTAATATGGGCAATAGCATAAACAAAACCTCGATCTACTAATGATATAGCTGAATTACGAAAAGCAGGAGATATGCCTATACCATAAGAACCATACCCATATAAATATAGTGGGTTTGAACCATCTTTTTTAAATAATGATTTTTTATAAAATAAGCTAATAGGAACTTTTACACCATCCGTGTGGGTAAAAATTCTTTCGACTGCATAATCATCAGGATTTAGTCCGCTTGGTATCTCTTGTGTTTTTATTATATTTAATTTATCAGAATCAAAATTATATTCATAAACGGTGGCAGGTCTTGCCAAAGAAGAATAATTAACTCTTATGTTATCTTCTTCAAAGTTAGTTGAATAAATTCCAGCTGTATAAGCATTCTCAGGAAAATCTAAAATTTTTTGTGAATTATTGCTAATATTTTGTACTATAATTTCTGGCAAACCATTTACCGTATAATTAAGTAGCAAATAATTTTGTGTAATGTCAAAATCAGACAAATAGCTGTTTTGTTTTTCTGGAATGTAAATTTGCCAATTAGAATATTCTGTATAATTATCAGACTCAACCCGCATTATATGAAAATTCTTAGCACCATCATTAGTGTTTTTATAAAAATATTTACCATCATGATCTACAGAATATAGAATCTTTTCCTTGCGTTTATTAATTATTTTAGGAGTAAAGGAATGATCTTGCATGTCGATATAATGTATTTCATTACTATCATGACTACTAATATTGATAAAAATATAATCTTTACTAGATGATTTTGAGACGCCTGTAGAATAAATAGCATCAGGCTCATGTAATATTAATTGATCGTCTGCTGGAGATTCTCCTAGTTTATGAAATTTTATTTTATCATGACGCCATTTCTCATCAGTTGGAGAGTAAAAGAAACCATTGATATTCTCGTGCCAAATAATTGCACCAATCGTATCTGGTATTTCATCTGATAAATATTTTTTATTTTCCAGATCATAAACTTTAATAGTAAATTTTTCTCCGCCGGTAAAATCCACAGAATAAGCCATTAATTTATGATCTGGACTAATTGAGAACGCACCAAGCGCTATAAATTCTTTATCTATAGCTAATTGATTAACATCCAGGATAATTTCTTCTGGAGCATCTACAGAACCTTCTTTTCTACAATAGATAGTATAATTTTTATCAGCTTCTGTTCTCGTGTAGTAATAGTAATTATCTTTTTTAGCGTAAGTTGATTGATCGGAAAGTTTGATACGGCCTTTTAATTCTTGAAAAAACTCATCTTTCTTCTGTTGATGCTGCTCAATGTAATTCTGAAAATATTCATTTTCGGCATTCAAGTAAGAAATAATCTCTTTATCTTCAACTTTATTTGGCCAATTTTTTGATCTAAGCCAAGAATATTCATCTTGAATTTTTGTGCCATGTATTTCAAATTCGTATGCTTCTTTTTTTGCGATTGGTTTTATCATTGTTTTTTTAATATTATTTCTCTAGATATATAGTAAACTTGTTATTTTTTGTATTTATAACAAATCTCGTATCTTTTGCCAACTATGTATTGTTATTCACGTTTAGAAAGCTAATTTACTATATTTGATGTTTGTTTGTCTTTTTGATTAAGTGTTTTAACTCATTTTTTTGTTTTTGTATCTCTTTAGCTTTTAATTTGCTCATATCAACATCTGAAGCAAAATGTTTAGCTTGATTTGATGATAAGTTTTGAAGAGTATTTGTTTTGTATTTTTCTATTTGTCCTTTTATATTTGTAGATAATATTTTAAGATTATCAAATTTTTTGGTCTTGTTTTGTATTATCGTATTATTTTTTATCATTTTATTAAGAATCTTTTTCTCAATAATTGGTACTATTTTCATTATACTAATTGTAGCAGGTATGATTACAGCGGGTAATGTAAGGCCACTGATAAATAAACCAACTGAAGACGTTAATAATAGTCCTGTTGTAAATAATGATTTTCCGATAAGGTTACTAGTGTTATTTATACCTTCATTAATATCATTCAATTCATTTGCCAAGGTCATTATATTTTTATTGACGATATTAGTAATTTCTTCATTTGGAATTTTGTTTTTGATAGAATTTGTTATTATTTTTTTTACAATATTCGGTTCTGAAGTAATCATATTTATAATTTTTTTTGAATTTTTACCATTTAATAAATTTTTTATTACTATTTTTATAGTGGAGGATTCTTCTTCGGATAAATCATTAAATACAGCGTTTACTACATTGCTTATTAAAGCATCTTGGGACTTTGAGTTATTTTTAACAAGTTCTTGTTCTGGTGTGATTGCTACTGTAAAAAGATCCATTGATTCAGAAAAATTATTATCTAATATTACTCGTTCTTTTAAATGATTTTGTAATCTTGTGATGCAAGTGTGAATGTATTTCTGTAATGGTGGTTCTGAAGACAATCTAGTTGCGTAATCTAATGATAGCAAATTCGCAACTGATTGACAAAGATCTGATTCAATATTATTACTTAAATGTTTTATAAGTTCTTTAAAAAATGGCTGAGGGTCGGCGCCAATTTTTGTAATTAAATTGTTATTCATAAGCAATCTTCCTTAATTGAATTTCTACTTGTACTTTAATTAAGTTATGTGATTTATTAGAATTAAATTCTTTGATAATTTGGGGAGTTAAAATAGTTGATTGTTTGATTTTTGTTGATTTGATTACTGACCCTTTAGGTAGTATATCATGTATTTCTTTTAAAATGTTAAATAATAAATCATAATTATCTATTCTAAGTTTTATTTTGGCATTATAAGAGTGTGTTTGTATACGCTTGTTTGATTTTATTTTTTTAGAAATCTCTTTTGAGATGTTTATTTTGATGGGGTTAACTAAGTGATTTTTTTTAGATATTAAATTAATATTACTAATTAATTCGTCATGATTAGAAGTTGTATTTGTGTCAATATTTTTTATAAGCTTTTTATATTGATCATTAATATCCCAAATTTTGTTTCGAAAATCTACTACGTCTTCTTTTCGAAGCGTAGATATTCTGGAAGGCTTTAGAGACTCTTTTTGTTTTGCAATTAACACATTAACTTCTTTTTTTAGTGTTATAAGTAATATTAGCATTATGCTTATACAGCTAGTGTATATAAATGCTTTTACAAGAATAATTTTTCTTAAATAGATAACATCTTTATTTAGCATCAACATTACCCTCCATAATTTTTGTCATAATAATATGACCAGGTATAACAATTTTTTTTGTTAAGTTATTGATATTTTCGTTATCTGGTTGGTAAACTACATGATAATCTTTAAAATTAGACTTAATATAATTCAGATATTCGTTAATTGTTTCAATTTCATGTACTTCATTTTGTAAATTAGTTTTATACTTTAATTTTATATCAATATTTATGGGTTGATTTGTAGGGTCAATAATATAAGGATTATCGACTCTCCAATTTACCTGAATAATTTTTAGATTGGGTCTATTAAAAGTTATTAGTTTTTTTATTTGTTCAAATTGAGGAAAGTCTTTTTTGTTAAGTATTTTTGATAAATTATATAGATATATATGATCCCATATATTTTTAATTTTTGAATTTTGTATTTCTTTTAAAGATTCCTCTGGTATGTAATATTGAGTTTCTAGTTCGTCAAGCTTTTGTTGGGTGTTTATAGCTTGATGTTTAAGCATAATTAAGCTAATTACTAAACCTAGTATTATAACAATTAATGGTTTGAATATAATATTATTTACTAGATTAAGTTTAGTAATTAATTTTAATGATGAATTTATTCCTAAGTATTTACTAGTATTATTAAAAATTTCTACTAAAGTTTTATCATAGAATTCTTGGTCATTGCTTTTTGTTGTTGATGTTAATTGATTTTTAGATGAATCTTCATGCAAATCTGCACTAGTTATAGCAATGAGTTTGCTTTTATTAACTTGTATATTTTTAGCTAATTTTTTTAATTCTTGATTTACAAATAATATAATACAAGTTTTTAATTTTGAATTTGTTATATACTCTTTATACAACAAAAGTTTTTCAGATATTGCTTGTTGCAATGTACCAATAACATACATTGATGATTTATTCTCTGGGTAGATAATAGATTCTTCATCCATTATTTGGTTTCTATGTTTAACAACAACCTTAATATTACTTGATTTTGTAATAGCAATAAAAATCTGTAAATCATTGTTATATTTTGTGTTATTTGTTTTCTTTAATATGTTATCTATTATTAATTCAAATTCTAGTGATAAAAAATAAACTCCATTATATTTAAATAAGTTGCGAATTACATATTGTATAATCCAGTTTATAGATTTATCAAAAGGAATAGATGCAATGCAACTGTTCCATAATTCTTGTTGTTGGGTATTAATTTTATAAACATTATAAGCAACGATATCAGTAGATTTATAATTTTCAGAAATAAATTTATCTACCGAATGTGTTTTTACAAGGTAACCAAAAATAGGAATAATTTCATTGTTTAAAGTGCATTCTTTACTAT
>JAHDGL010000054.1 GCA_020627625.1 Alphaproteobacteria bacterium
TTATTCTTTTTTTGCAATAATGTATGATTGCTTACACATAACCATAGATTGATTACTTTCTTCTGTCTTGAAAAAAATTATTATTCTGTTTTTTAAATTTTTATAATCTTTTTCAGTAACCACACCAGATTCTATTAACTTTTTTTCATATTCATCTATTCGAGATAAAACTAAATTTTTAATATTATTTGTGGTCTTATAATTTTTTGTATAAAAATACATATAACTAATATTGAATGCAGATGAACATATTATTGGTAATTTTGCACCTATATTATAGTCAACTTTTTTACTTAATCCGTATTTAATAAGTAGCTCATAAAATTCTTGTAACGCATCAGAACTTTTACGTTTATCTAAACTCATTACTGACTCTTGCATAGCAAATACTCCGTCCTTCTTAAGTAATTTGGCAAAAGAACATACAATTTTAGTGGGGTTATTAACATGCATGAGCAAAAACCTTGTATAAACAATATCTGCCTTTTCATATTCTTTTACATTGATTTCATTAACGTCACCTAATATAAAAGTTACATTATTTAAACCCGCGGCTTTTATTCTTTTTTTAGCTTCTATTATTTGCTTTTTACTGCCATCAAATGCGTACACCTTGCCATTATTGCCAATCTGCTTGGCAAAATATTCTGTCATTGTACCATTTCCACAGCCTACATCCCAAATAATTGCACCTTTCTTTAAGCCTGCCTTATTCAGATGAAAATAGCATTCTTCTTCAAATATTGTGTGTTGTAAATTTAAATTACTTGCTGCATCTTCGCCAGTTTTTAAAATATATTCCTCAGTTAATTTTCGATCACTATACTCTGTTTGCATTTATACCTCGTTTTATTATTCTAGATTTATTATTGCTATTAAACATCATCAGACAACCTACAGCCCCCAAAAAAGAAGTAAAAGAAATATAATAACTTATAAATTTTTCAGGATTTGTTGGAAAATATTTAGATATTAAAACGCACATAAATGGTACTATTCCGCCCAAAAAAGCAGCACCAATACTGTAACTAAAAGCGCTGCATGAGAATCTACAATTTACTGGAAATATTTCTAATACATACACACTAGTTAGTGGTAATAAAAACGACAATAAAATAGCATAAATACTAGTATATATAAACAACATGTCATTATTATTTAAAGTAATTATTATCGGCAAAAAAAATAAATTATATATACCAAGCCCAGCAGATGCTATTATCAACATTTTATTTCTGTCATATTTATCTGATAAGTATCCTGCAAATGGAGTTGTAATAAATATTATTACCATAAACATAACATTATTTATTGTAAGTTCAGTCGCTACTCTACTTTGCAAATATTCAGGTAAAAATATTATTACATAATAAAAATTGGCATTAGCAGCACCTGCAAGCAATACAGAAACAGCTAGTTGCTTTTTCAAATTCTTAAAACCATAAATCAAAGGATTAGATACCCTTTTACTTTTTTCTTCCCTAAATTTTGGAGTTTCTGCTAATTTTTTTCTAATAAAATAACCTATTACAGAAAGAGTAAAACCAATAAAAAAAGCAAATCTCCAACTATATTTAGGAAAAAATGGAGATTGCACTAATTTACTTACAAAAATCGCTAGCAAAATGCCTAATGTAGCTCCTGATAATACTACAGCTCCCACAAACCCTACTTTATTTTTTTGCATATGTTCCATAGCATATAATATTGCACCACTATGCTCTCCTCCTATACTGATACCTTGCAAAATTCTAACAAAAGCAATGATGTAGCAAGCATATACTCCTATTACTGTATATGGTGGTAATAATCCCATGCACAAAGACGCAGCGCCCATAATTGTAACACTTATTATTAATGCTATTTTTCGACCGTACCTGTCTCCTATATGTCCAAATATTGCAGATCCTAGCGGTCTAAAAACAAAGCCAACAGCAAATATTAAATACGTGACTACCAAAGCCTTTTGATCAGTCAAAAAACTAAGATATTCTTTTTTTAAAACGGGGTATAAAAACCCAAATATTATAAAATCATACATTTCTAAACATGCTGATAAAAAACAAGAAATAACTATAAAGTTTCTGTTTATAAATTTCACCATTAATTATTTCTCAAAAATTTAAAGATAAAAACTACTGATATTCAGTCTAATATCAAATTTTAAATAAATAAAATGACTTATTTAAATGCTTGTAATAAAATTTTTTTATATCTTAAAAAAAGATGATTGATATGATAAATATTTTCTAACTACTTATTAAAATTAATTTTGCATAATTAAAAATATATATAATTAAAACCAAACAAATAATGTTTTTTGCACATGTGCAATACTTATGTATCTCATTAGTATTACTTTTGTGATACATTTTTTTCTATATCATTGCCAAAACTGCATCTATTAAATTAATTTTATCATTTTCACGCTGACTTCATATGAAATGATATTGTAAATCAGACGAACCTGTATTATCTTCTCTAAAATAAATTTTTAAGCATTATAAACAACATTTCTTAAAATATATGATATATCTTCATAATTATTTTAAATTCTTCTTGTGATATATTAATATTTGTTTTATTAATTTATTTAGCCTAAATAATATTTTAGTTATAAATATAAATGTATTTTTTTTGTACTTATTTTTAACTAAAAGCGTGTAATTTTTATCTTGGTATCTCTATTATAAATCCCCTAAAATTTCTGCATTTCTATCTTCTATAACATCAAAAGAGGCACCTACAATATCATCGTTTTCAAACATATTATTATCATCTAAATTATCACTATGTGTATTATCATCCTGATCTTTAATAAGCCTCGCAAGATCTTTAACGACTAATTCTCTCATTAAAATGCTAACTCTAAGCCATTATCTAATAATAGTGTAATGATTTCTAAATTGCCTTTTTGAATTGCTGATCTTATGGGTAAAAAAAAAGACTTACCCTCATTTACTTCAGCTCTCTCTTCTATTAAAAGACGTGCCTTATCAATATTTTCTGCTTCAATTGCCTTTATTAATTCTTTCATAATTATTAAATCCTTGGTTTAGTTAAATAACCAGATTCAATACAACATAATTGAATGTTAACAAAATTTTATTGATCGCGCAAGTATATAAATTATACAGACAAAAATATTATCTTAAATTATAGATCCATATTTAGTTTAATATAAACATTTTGAGCATTTATATTCTTACTTTTTGTTACATTATAACCTAGGTGAATTGCTCCATTGAATTCACCACTATTTTCTAATTTTATAGATCCTCCAAAATTATAATTTAATTTATCCAATTTTTTTGATGAAATATTTATCAATGGTAATTTTTTATGTATAGATATTGCCGTCTTATCTTGGTTTTGATTAATTATATTTTCTACATTAAAGTGTAATTCTGGACTAATGCTTAAATTAGAAACTAACAATTTTGTGCCCATATTT
The DNA here is from genome assembly GCA_020627625.1 of Alphaproteobacteria bacterium. Lineage (GTDB taxonomy): Bacteria > Pseudomonadota > Alphaproteobacteria > Rickettsiales > Rickettsiaceae > Megaera_A. The sequence continues at coordinate 3,455 of JAHDGL010000054.1, forward strand.
AATCCACAGGATATATATGTTTTTGAATGTTTTTTTGCTTTTATAGACCTAGCTAAAAATATATTATTTAAATCTTCCTTTTCTTTGTAACCTTTTATATTTAATAATTTATAGCCTACAGAAGCATTTGGTGTAATATACATATTACTATGCGGATAAAAATCATAACCCAATAAAAAATTACCACCCAGCATATTTGCCTCTGTTTTTGCCTTTGCATAAAAAGAGGCATTATTCAGCACTCGGCGCTTCTTGACTATACCACCCATGCCCCAAAACCCTTCTGCTTGCATAAATAAATTATCTACTAAATATAATTGTGTATAGGCTCTTATAATATGCAACTTACTATTTTCTGATAATTTATCATAACTTTTAGCTTGTACATTACAATTAGAATATGCCATACCAAATAAATAGTCTTGATATGCATAGTCATAACCTACTGTAGCTGTAAATATATCTGCCTTGTAACCTAAATTAATTTGAGAACTTTTTTGATTTATTTTACTTGAATCTAGTCTAAACCATAGACCAGTATAAAAATTTTGATCACCCGCTGCTAAATTATTTTGTGCTAATCTATTATCTTGTATCCTTCTGTATATTATTTTATCTAAATTATCTATAGCATACATAATTGAATCAGAAGCTACGTTATCTGGCAATTGTATTAAAGGTAATTTTAAGGCATCCCTGGAAACATTTACATTTTGTTCTAAAAAAATTGGCAACAATTTTTCTACATTAGCTATATTTTCCTGATGATTTTGGCTTTTATCTTTATTCAATTCTGCAATTAATTTAAATAAATTTTCTTGTGTAAAATCAAAATTTCTGAATTTAGCGTAATATTTTGATTTACTCAAATTAAGCATTGAATTAATATTATTGCTTTCTTTTTTTAAATTATCAAAATATTCTTCATTAGTTAATTCATATAATTTTAATAACATACTTACTGTTGTATTAGACATTGTTTTAATAAAGTTTTTAGGCAAAATATTATAATTATCACGATATATATTTTTTACATGCTTATTTGCAAATTTTACTCTAATATCTTGTATTAAATCCTCTGTAGATTTACGTTTAAATTTTACATTATCAATTAAATTATTAAGCTTCAATATGTTATTTGAAGAGTCTATTCCTAATGTTTGAGCATGATCAATTTCCCTTAAATACATTGCTTTTTCTGAATGTAATTGCTTCTCTGTTAATAATTTAAGTAAGTTTATTTCATGACTCAATGATTTAAAATCATTACATATAAAATTTGTCTCATGTTTTGTTTTTAATTTATCAAATTCTTTGCTGTGATCTTCAAAAATTCCCTTTGTTTCATCAACAATTTTTGCTTTATAATCTCCAAGTGCAGATTTTTCACTTTCATTTTTAGCCTTTTCTAAATAATTTTTATTGTTCTGCAAGCGTAATAATAAATCTAAAAATTCTTCATTTTGCTCTGGTGATTGTGTTAAAAGATTTGATTGGTTCTCATATATTCTATTTACTAAATCAGTAACTATTTGCTGATTTTTTTCCTCCGTAAACTGTTTTATAGCTATTATATCTAATATCTCTTTATTCCTTAGTTTTTTTGCTATTTTCTTTTTTGTTCGTTTTTCTAATAATTTTTTTCTTATCTTGGTTTCATTTTCTAACATTTCTTTATTTTTTGCATTCTTTAAATTTGATGCTTCTTTACTATTTAATGTTATTCTATCTAATTCTGATGCCATAGAATTAGCAAATTCGCCTTTATATATAACACTTCCATTATAATTCCATTGATATTTTTTGTGAGACATTTGAATATGATTCAACTTTTCATCCTTTGTATACGGATCAAAATCAAAATTTTTAAATTTAGTAAAATCAAAATAATTGCCTTTTCGTATTTTTGAGAAATTATCTATTTCTTGAATTTTTATACCACCATCAGTAGCTTTAGCAAAAAAAATCACAAAAATTATAAAGCACAATTTTGCTATAAAGTTTTTGCAGAAAAATTTAGTCATTTTCATATATATACACTTCATTTAATTAGTAAATAATAGATTTAGAATTTAAAAAAGTTCCTTTAAATACTTACTTAACAGCTATATTTATTACTAATTTTAAACTCTACCTATGATTTAATCATACATATAAATAAAAAGCAATTAATTTTTTTTGACTTTTAAAACCAAACAAATAATAAAGAAAGTTTTT
>JAHDGL010000055.1 GCA_020627625.1 Alphaproteobacteria bacterium
AAAAGGCATTAACATAAAAGTGCTAGTATTCAATTATATTCACAGGTGTAGTTAAAAACTATATTAAAAGCATTAAAGTGCGAATATGTAAATATGTGTTTATGTTAAATAATATATTATTTAAGTTTAAATAGTAAATGATATTAATATTAACATATTTGTGTTAAAATGATAATATGAAAACACATATATATGTGAATATGTTGTAAATATAAAAAGGCATTAACATAAAAGTGCTAGTATTCAATTATATTCACAGGTGTAGTTAATAACTATATTAAAAGCATTAAAGTGTGAATATGTAAATATGTGTTTATGTCAAACAATATATCATTTAAGTTTAAAGCTAAAATCAATTACTTAATGTTTAATTAGATATGAATTGCTAATTCTTGATAATATACTTAGCTGATAGATTAATATCCAAAAGATATGAAATTAAATCTAAATATTGGAGGCAGTATTTTTGGGCGCGAGGTTTTTTTTTGCTCCACTAATGGTAATGTCACTGATGACATAATTAATAATTATATCGATAATCATATTGATGCTCACAAGTCTGATAATTTAATGAATATATCTTTAGATTGACTGGCGAGCTTCCAGCTCGTTATTCAACCTATCAGTTGAAGCTGGTAGTGGTTGAGTTTTTTATAAATAAGACTCTATCAAATTTTTTCAAATCTTACTAGACCGTGTTGACCGTACGGTTACGTTAAATCTTACTTTACATACTTAAATGAACAGACTCATATAACACAAAATAATACTGATTTAGTAGGGAGGAGATGTCGATAGAATGGATGATAATAAGTGACTCTGAAGGAGTATGATCCAAATATAATGCAAAAACAAAAAGAAATGGAAGGACCGAGTTTGTAGGGCAAGCAAAAGCTTCAAGTAGTATCACCAATGAGTATTGAATCATCATTAGTTGAGAAATTGCTTTGAGAAGTATCAATATTCACAGAGATGTGATTTGAGTGATTGCTTGAATCTGAGTTTGAGTTAGAATTAGCAAGATCAGCTGCAAGGTCTGCATAAAAAGCAGCAGCTGGATCCTCTTCTTTATTAACATCACTTGAATAATCCTCATCGCTAGAATTTAGCTTAGCATCAAAAGATGAATCAGTATAATTTTCAAACTCTTCATCATCATCGCGTATTAAAAATTCTTCTATCGAATCTAGCGATCCAAATGAATCAAAATCATGAATCCTTGCACCATTATCTATTAATAATTTTTTCATTTCGTCTGACATATCAAATCTATAATGATTATAACAATTTTCTAAAACTTCCTGTAATTTAAACATGTCTGAATTATATTCGTTAGAACCAACTTTAAATTTAATGTGATTTTTGTAGTAAGATATTAGTAAATTTAATAATTTAGTATTATTATTCTTGGCAGCAGATTTAAAACAACTCCCATCTTCCTGAATAATATTGATCACATTATTAGATGCTAGGTTTTTCTCTACATTTTTATATAAATTAAATTTACAATTTAAATATAAATCTTCAAAATTATTTAGCATTACAAATAACCTATATCAATATTAAATCTACCTTTTGCATTTCATCTCCTAAATAAGTAACAAAATTACTCTCTATATCAGAGCTAAATGCACAATATATACTATATATGTTATCAGAATTTAAATCTTTTTGCAATAATATTGTATAATCATTTTCATTTTTTACTTTTTCTAATAATGTTTTATACTGTAATATAAAATTAACAGATAGCGGTTGTAATATCTCATTAGCTTGAGTAATTTTTAATAATTTAATACATTTTTGATTTAAGGAACTATATACAGTTCTAATATTATGCTCAGAACTTTGCTTAATTCGTGCTAATTCTTTTTTTATAATAATACTTTCATCTATATCAGGATCATTACTAATCTGTATTACTGGTTCCCATTTTTCTATATTTTTTGGGTCATTCAATGTAGTTTTCATTTGCTTTATAGCAAAGCCAAGTTTTACAGCGATATCAATACAATCTCTGCCTTGATTTGGGTTTGGACCTACTGTATAATTAACGGTATCATTCTTATATATTTGAATATGCTTAATAGGTGGTGCAATTAATTCATAATCTTGGTTATTAGTACAGGCAACAAGTAGTTTATTGTTACCAAGAACAAAATGCCTGCTATATTCTGAGTTACTTGGATCGATTATTAAGATTTGATTATTATCTTGACCTGGCATTTTATACAAAAGAATTGTATGTAATTCAGGCTGGTCAACACCATGTTTATTTTCAAATTTAATTGTATTATCCGCATTTCTGGCAAATATTTCTACTAAAACAGGATCTTGCTTATTAGTAATATATTTTAAGGCCTCCTTCATTAGTGCCAATTCTATAAAATGTATGACAATATCAGTATCATTAGGTATTTGGCGACTGCTGGATGTTTTTTGAGTGCCAGCAACATTACTCATATTGCCCACTAATCCATTGAAAGCATTAGCACTATTGATAACAATATTATTGTTATCAATGCCAAATCTTATAATAGAATTACCATCTTGATTTTTATATTCATCTATAAATGAATTAAACTCTAAATTCTCTTCAGCTTTAATTCAAGTTTTGTAACAATATCACCTGTATCCATTGGCTGTAGAGTTCTGTCCACAAAAGTTCTTGGAGTTATAGATAACTCATCCTTTTCTTTAAGAAACCGATTTTTATATTCTGCTTCATTAATTCTGTGTAGTACTTTGCTCAAGTCGAGATTAGGTATGTTAGGTTTATTTGCCAAGCTATACATATTGTTATTATTGAATTTTGACATAAATATAAATAATTAGTTTAATTAAAATAAGTTAACATATTAGCAGATTTATTGTCAAGCTCCAAGAGATTTCTGAATTAAATTTTAGATTTATTGGTTTTGTAGATTTTTAAAGATATTAAATGTATAAAATAGTTCACCTAAAGATTACTAATTGAAGATCTTAGTCAGTGCCATTAAATTCTCTAGATAAAAATCATTAGAAAACTGTTAAAAAAAGATTGACGTAATTTACTGTACCTTGTAATATAGATATATACTATCTAAATTACAGGGTAAATATGCTAAAAAGAAAAAGTTATTTTGAATCTATAGATTATAATTTTACAGTAAACCAAGTATGTGCTATTTTAGGACCAAGACAGTGTGGAAAAACTACTTTAGCCATAGAATATGCAGCTAAATTAAATATAGCAACACATTTATTTGATTTAGAAGATCCTACTGATTTAACCAAATTACAAAATCCAAAACTAACTCTTAGTCAGTTAGACGGCCTCATTATTATTGATGAGATACAAAGAAAGGAAGAGTTATTTCCCTATCTTAGAGTATTAGTAGATTCCGATCCAAAGAAAAAAATACTTGTCCTTGGTAGTGCTTCGCAAGATTTAATAAGGCAATCATCAGAAACATTGGCTGGTAGAATAAGCTATATTGAAATGACGCCATTTTCTTATGAAGAAGTAGGTAATATTAAAACTTTATGGAGTAGAGGCGGTTTTCCAAAATCATATTTAGCTTCATCTGATTTAATTAGTAGTCATTGGCGCAAAAATTATATAAAAACTTTTTTAGAAAGAGATATACGCAATTTTGGGTTTAATATTCCTCCCCAAACAATGAGAAGATTTTGGGGTATGCTTGCTCATTACCATGGACAAATATTTAATGCTTCTGAAATAGGGCGCTCTATTGATGTTAGTTATAAAACATCTACTAGATATTTGGATATATTAGCTGGTACATTCATGATAAGAAGGTTGTCTCCATGGCATGAAAATTTATCTAAAAGACAAATAAAATCTCCTAAGGTTTATTTTAGAGATACGGGTATTTTACATACAATATTGGGTATTAAGAATCATTCTGAATTATTAATGCATCCTAAATCTGGTGCCTCGTGGGAAGGCTTTGCACTTGAGGAAGTTATAAAAACTTTAGATGTAGATAATGAAGATTGTTATTTTTGGGGAACTCAAAGCGGAGCAGAACTTGATTTACTTATAACTAAGGATGCAAAAAAAATGGGTTTTGAAATCAAATACACTGATTCTCCTAAAATTACTAAATCAATGCATATAGCTATAGAAAACCTAAAACTGGACAAATTGAATATTATTATACCAGGTGATAAGTGCTTTAAGTTAGAGGAAAAAATAGAGGTAATAGGCGTTGAGGCTTTGCATAAGTTGGTTTAGTAATATATTAAATAAGATTAGGATTATCAATTTCAGGTAGTGAATTTATCCTTACAGAATTTTTAGTAGCCATTTTAAAAACCAATAATTACTTTTGCAAAATTTTGGTAGCTTTTTCTTTAGGGGAGCCGTCGCCATTAATGTAATCGTAGAGGGTTGCTGTTGAGATGCCAAGTTTTTTGGCAAGATTAGTGGCATTGGTGGTGTGGTCAGAGAGGGCAGACATCGCCATTTTGATAGTTTCTTTATCCATTTTTCTAGGCCTTCCACCAAGACGCCCTCTAGCTCTTGCAGCGGCAAGCCCTGCTTTTGTACGTTCTACTATCAGTTCTTTTTCAAACTCTGCAAGGGCTGCAAATATACCAAAAACAAGTCTCCCATGCGCGGTTGTGGTGTCTATATGCGCGCCTTGGCCAGTTAAAACTTTAAGGCCAATATTTTGCTCATTTAGATTTTCTATTATAGTCACAAGGTCTTTAAGGCTTCTGCCAAGCCTGTCAAGTTTCCAGACAATTAAAGTATTGCCTGGTTGCAGAGCTTTTAGGCAATTAATTAAACCAGGACGGTTATCATGGCGTGAGCCCGATTGCATATCAGAATAAATTCTATTTTCTTCAACGCCGGCGCGGAGCAGGGCGTCTTTTTGCATATCTAGCGTCTGCGATCCATCAGCTTTGGAAACGCGCATATAGCCAATTAATGTAGGCATCTGTATTACCTAATTAATTTAATATCAAGATTTGGCAAGTCAAGCTTGGCCCAAATTTTGTCAGCTGTGTAAATGGGGAGCTCAAGCTGCATACCAAGAGCAATACAAGCTCTATCACCAAGTGACAACCCGTATGGTTTGGTGATGCTTATTAATTTACCTGCATTAATAGCAACTTCATGATCATAAGGAATGATTTCAGGGATAATATTTTCAGTTATCGCATCTGCATCTTCTTCAGAAACACCTTCTTTAATTAATGTAGAAATCAATTCTGTAAAATTCACAGTAGAGATGGCGCTATTTGCTAATATGTTACTGACTATTTTATATCCTGGTTCTTTTTTAATAAGAGCAATAATTGCAGAAGTATCTAATAAAAATTTTTTATTCATTTTCTAAATCATTCTTTCTAAGTTGTTTTAAAGAATTTTGTAAATCTAAATTTCCATACTTTTCTAATATTTTACGAGCTTTATCGACATTAGCATGATAAGTTGATATTATTAAATTAGAATTATCAAATTTAAGAGTGACTTCATCACCTTTATTAATTTGTAGTTTTTTTCTAATCTTAGCTGGAATAGCTAATCGCCCATTAGTATCAATATAACTTTTTACTGATTTCATAATTATTAACTAATTTATATTATATTAAATATATTATAAACATAT
>JAHDGL010000056.1 GCA_020627625.1 Alphaproteobacteria bacterium
ACTTAAAATCTGCGGAGCTTAGCTCGTGCCGGTTCAAGTCCGGCCGCGGGTACCACTTACCTTATTCGAACTTCACCAAATTAATAATAATATAGCAAATAGATGTTTATTCAAACCGAAGATACACCAAACCCAAATGCTTTAAAATTTTTCCCAGGTAGCGATATCAGTCCTTCGGGTCCGGTTTTTTTTAATAATCCAGATGAAGCTCTATTAAAAAGTCATTTAGCTACGAAGGTATTTAACATTCAAGGTGTTGTAGCTATATTTTATGGTACTGATTTTATTACTATTACTAAACAAGCAGATATAGACTGGAAAGTGATTAAACCAGAAATTTTAATGACCATGATGGATCATTTAGTCTCTGGATTGCCTGTTTTTGACGAGGTTCAGGAAGTTGAAGAAATTGATAACAGCACTTTATCTGAAATAGAAAAACAAATTATAGAAATAATAGAAACAAGAGTGCGTCCATCAGTTGCTATGGATGGTGGTGATATTGTGTATAAAGGGTTTCAAGATGGTGTTGTATATTTAGAATTACGCGGTGCCTGCTCTGGTTGTCCAAGCTCATCTATTACATTAAAAAACGGTATAGAATCAATGCTGCAACATTTTGTTCCAGAAGTTAAGACTGTAGAGGCAACAGAAAAGTAAGTTTCTAATTTGCTATTAATAACACGAAAATATCAGTTATCCTGTCTAGCATATATACATCAATGTTTAGTTTAGTTTAGTTTAGTTTAGTTTAGTTCAACTTATATTTACTATAGTTAGTTTGTTTGGCTGCTATGGAGTATCTTTTTTGTCTTTAATGTCATATACTATAATATTAGAAAGACTATTACATAATATGATACAATAGCAAATATTGCTGCGGTAATATCGTCTAGCATTATTCCAAATGCACCTTTTATATTCTTATCTAACCAATTAATTGGCCAAGGTTTTACGATGTCGAAAAAACGGAATAATATGAATGGTAGCAAAAATAGAAATATAAAATCTATTTTTGGGATGCTCAAATACTTGGTTAATTCTGTATTAGATATCATAGGAATAGATAACGACCCAATAATAATAACAAGCATTTGTCCAACAATTTCATCAATTACTACCTCTTTTGGATCCTGATTTTTTGAATTTCTTATGTATAGATAAGAAAAATATGTACCAAGCAAAAATAATAAAAAGGTAGCTAGTAACTCAATAATTATTAGTGTAATAATGGCCTGTTCTGCCAATGTAAAACCATCTATAGAAAAAATAATTTGATTATAAAAAGTAAAATACATTATTGCCCAGCATAATGGAAATGCGGCAAGAGAGCCAAATGTTCCTGGTGCATATTTGATTTTTCCAATATAAGACACTGTTACAAAAAATTCAGTAAGTTTTTCTTTTATATTCATAATTTTTATATTAAATAATTTATTTTTTTTAGTTACTATATTTTAAAATAATTTAAATCATTTTTTGATTTTAACTCATACTTAATTTGCGCGTACCTTGATTTGCGCGTACGTTTCTATCGTTTGTTAATGTTTATATAATATACGAAAATACAGTATATCAAAACATAATACAAATTTTGAATCTAAATAAATTATTAAATTATAGAATGATATTTTTGTTAAAATATCACTCTTGTAAACTTAAAATTAGTAGACTTTTCTACTTATATTATGTTAGGGTTGTATTACTTTTAAACTGTTAGTAATCATAGATAGGAATAAAGCATTAGATTGCAAACCAATGGAACAAGAAACAACCTTTTTGGATAAAAACAACTTATCGAATACAAATGAAGAGAATCGGGTATCTTTTTTATTAAAACTTTGTCATGAATTAAAATCACCAATACATGGTATAGGGGGGATATCTGAATATTTATGTGATAATTGGGATAATTTAGATGATGATACTAGGCGTAAAAGTGTTTCAGCTATTTGTAATGCGAACAAAAACTTGTCCAGGCTAGTTGATTCATTATTAAATAATAAATATAGCCAAAAGAAGATAGAGTTTAATTTTATAAAATTAGATCTTATTGAAGCTACAAAAGCAACAATCAATGTCTATAAAGATTTATATATTAATAAAAATAATATCAAGATCAAGCTAGAAACAAAAATCGATCAATGTTTTTCAATGGTAGATCGTTTTTGGTATGGTCAATTACTTACGAATTTATTAGCAAATGCAGTTAATTATTCCAAAGGTGGTACTATTACAGTAAAATTTTCTATTAATAAAATTAATCAAATTGATAACTACGTAGTTTGTGTACATGATGAAGGTGTTGGCATTCCAAATATAGAATTAGATACTATTTTTAATCCATTTAATCGCGGTTCTAGAGGAAAGTTGCATCATGACGGAACTGGCCTTGGCCTTTCAATTTGTCGTGAAATAGTTGAGGCTCACAATGGTACGATTAGCGCATCAAACAACCAGAAAATTGGTGCTACTTTTAAATTTTCAATTCCTATAAAACTCAATAACATAACGTAATACACAATTAAGTTATATTAAAAATAATGAGCGACATCCAGAACCGAGACGTGATAGTTTTTATTGATGATGAAAAAATTTGTCATACATTAATTGAATTAATTATTCCTAATTTTACTAAATTTAAATTAGTCAGTACATTAACTGGCATGGATGGTATAGAAAAGATAAAGCGTTACTCTAGTAGATTGTGTTTAGTAATTTCTGATATATTATTGTCTGATATTAACGGAAGTGCTGTTTTAAAGTTTATGAGATCAGATAAAAGATTTCTAGAGGTTCCAGTTATTTTTCAAAGCGGTTTAATTGATCAAGAAGATATATTGCAAAAAGAGTTTAATGAAGAAATAAATATTCTTTATAAGCCTTATAATCAAAAAGATTTACTCAAATCTATGAAAAAATTACTTCCGCAACATGTATCTTTAGATTATTTTTTATCTAAGCAGAAAATATATATGGAAGATAAAAATGAACAATAATTTTTTAAAAATATTTACTGATTATCAACAATTTCAGATTTTTATATTAGGTATTTTTAGCGGAATGCCTCTGACAATAATTTACTCAACTTTATCAGCATGGATGAAAAGTAATAATGTGGATATCGCCATTATTACTAGTTTTGCAATTTCTAGAATATTTTATTCATTAAAGGTTGCGTGGGCGCCATTTATCAACCAAATTCATCTACCCGTAATACATAAAATAGGTCATCGAAAAAGTTGGATGTGTTTTATTAGCGCTATTATTGCATGTATAATATTTGCATATAGTCAGTTTGCTCTAAGTAATTCACTCTCAATATTATATATCATCACGATAGCGCTTGGTTTTGCTTCTGCCTCTTTGGATATCGTGATTGATGCATTTAGAATTGATACGATTGATAAAAACAAGCAATCAATAGCGTCAGCTAATGCTGTTTTTGGTTATTTATTAGGTGGTTTAATTGCTGGCGCTGGTGTGTTTTACATGGCCGAAGATTATAGTTGGGAATTTGCTTTTAAAGTAATTAGTGGTCTATATATTTTAGGTATTTTATTTATTCTCACATTAAAAGAACCAAAAATAATACGCCAACCATTTTCAGCTTTATCTCTTAATTCTTGGAAAATTACTGTTCTTGATCCATTTATTGATTTCTTACAAAGAGATGGTTCTATTATTATTTTGCTAGCTGTTATTTTTTACAAGCTTGGCGATGCTATGCTTGGTGCCGTAGCACAACCATTCTACATTGAACTAGGTTTTACTCTGAAAGAAATAGCGCGCACTGTTAAGGTATTTGGTTTGTCTGCTCTAGTATTTGGTTCTTATATTGGAGGGTTTGTGATGTATCGTTTGGGGCATTTTAAAGGGCTAATTATTGGAGGTATAGCGCAAAGTGTTACTAATTTATCATTTGTATGGCTGCATCATATGGGTCATGATACAAATGCTTTATTAATTGCAATCGCTATAGAGAATTTAGCCTCTGGTATGGGTAATGCAGCTTTAGTTGGATATTTAAGTTATTTATGTAACAAACAATTCTCGGCCACGCAGTATGCGTTATTAAGCAGTGCTTCTGGTTTGTTTAGTCATACTATTGTAATATATGGTGGTGATCTGGTAAAAATACTTGGCTGGGATATGTATTTTGTTATGACTATTTTACTCGCAATCCCTGGATTAGTGTTTTTGTTGTATTTGAATAATAGATATGGTAAGGAAATTAGAAAATAGCACTGCTTTTTAAGTTTATAAACTAGTGTTGTTGCTAAAATAAATATTATAAATACAAAATTATTATTTGATAATATTAACTCTTTTATGTTATTCTTTTATTAAATGGTGAAAATATTCTTAGTAAACTTGTTTGTATTGAGTTGGTAAATAAAAATGTTTAAAAAAACGTATAATATAATTATAGCGTTCATTATTGTTTTGACTACATTTTTAATGTTACCCGTTGAGGCTGCAAAAAAATCAAAAAATAGAATAAAATCACCTATTCAAACAAGCCTTGTTGTTGACGGTAAATCTGGAAAAATATTGCATTCTCGTAATGCTAGAAAGAAAATATATCCGGCTTCTCTTACCAAAGTTATGACAATTTATTTAATTTTTGAGGCTCTTGAGTCTGGCAAACTAAAATTAGATCAAAAATTATATGTCTCTAAATATGCAACGCGTGCATTACCTTCGAAATTGCATTTAAAACATAAAGAGCGTATATCAGTTAAAGATGCAATTTTAGCATTAATTGTAAAATCTGCTAATGATGCAGCAAGAGTAGTTGCCGAGAATATTGCTGGTTCTGAAAAAAAGTTTGCACGATTGATGACTATCAGAGCGCGTCAATTAGGAATGAAGAGCACCAAATTTACTAATGCATCAGGTTGGCACGACCCTAAGCAGGTTTCTACCGCTGTAGATTTGGCTAAACTGTCAATCGCTATTAAACGTGATTTTCCTCAATATTATCATTTATTCAATAAAACAAGCTTCAAGTTTAAAGGTAGAACCATTCATGGTCATAATAAGGTTACTAAGAATTACCCCGGTGCAGAAGGGTTAAAAACAGGCTTCCACACTCCATCTGGATGTAACTTGATTACTATTGCAACTAGAGGAAATAAAAGTTTAGTTGGTGTTGTGACTGGTCGCAAAACTAGCGCAATACGTGATAAAAAAATGGTACAATTACTTGACAGACATTTCGGAGTGCGGCGCAAAATTATAAAAAAGGCAAGCCATTACAAAGAACGTCGAGTCAGTTCATCTGTTAGATCTAAAAAATAATCTTTGTTTATTATCCAATTAATTATTCTAGCCTACATTAGTGCATAATAATATTTATGCTATCAATAATATAGCAAATAAATTTGATGGAATTGATTATTTAGTTTCTAGGTACGATATAAATAGCTGGCCATCTGTGCCAATTGATGGTAAATTAACTCAAGGCTTACCTAGTAAAAATGGTCCTAGATCTAGAGGTGAGATAAGTTTATATGATATTTATGGTGGCGAGTGGAAACCACATACTATAGATAAATATCATAATTTACATTGGGACTATAAACCAGCAGGAAA
>JAHDGL010000057.1 GCA_020627625.1 Alphaproteobacteria bacterium
CTCTTACCCTGTTATTTAATAAACATTATATATCAACTGTTGTTTAGCAATGCCTATGTATCGGTGTTGCTAAATTTCTTATCCTTAATTCACGTTTAGAATATGACTCGTACTCATCAGTACAAAGATGTTCGATACTTAATTCGCTATAAAACTAATTTTCCATTATTAAATCATTTAATTGCAACTGAACGGTTTCTCTATCTTGCCATTTGTTTAATTTCAGAGTTCCAAATATTGACATAGTATGTGGTGTTTTTGATAACAGATTATTTCCAATCTCGCTTCCAACCACATTAAAAGCAATAGCTGTTAAAACCTTCGAGCCATATGATTCCTTTTCTGGAGAGAATAATATTCTAATATGTTTTGCACCAACAATATCTGCTTTTAATACATATAGTTTTGAGAACTTAAAAATTGGAGAGGCGTTTCCTACTCCAAAAGGTTCTAGGCGATTTATTTCTGCAACAAGATCTAAATTAACCGCAGAGCTAGTTAAATCTATATCGTAATATTCGTGTAAATGTTCGTCTGATTTTTCAAGATCATTTTTAAATTGTTCGTTTAAAAATTTCTGCAACTCTTTTATTTGATTTTTATCAACTGTAAAACCAGCTGCCATAGCGTGCCCACCACCAGCTACGACTAAATCTTTCTGTTTGGCCTCAATTATTTTACAACCAAAATCTATATTTCTTATTGAACGACAAGATGCTTTGCCAACTCCATCATTCATTGCAATAACTGCAACTGGTTTATTGTATTTCTCTTTTAAACGACCTGCGACTATACCAATTACACCTGGATGCCAATTTTGACCTGTGATAAATAACATCGGATCATTTTTTTGCTCCTCGGCTATTTGTATCGCCTCCTCAATCATTACTAGCTCAATAACTTTACGTTCTTGATTATGTTTATCCAATTCTTGTGCAATGTTATTTGCTTCTATTTCTGAGTTAGTAGATAAAAGCCTAGCACCAAGAGATGATTTTCCTACTCTGCCACCAGCATTAATACGCGGACCCAGAACAAAGCCAAGATGATAGCAATTAATGGCTTCGTCTATGCTGGCAATGTCACACAAAGCTCTATATCCTATATTACCCCTAGATTTTGCAACTTTAAGCCCCTGTTTAACAAAGGCTCTGTTTAATCCCGTGAGCTTCATAACATCGCAAACAGTACCAAGAGCTACTATATCTAGCTGTTTCATCAAATTTGGCATTGATATATTTTTTTCTTGGAAATAGTTAATTTCTTTCAAAAATGATAGTAATGCGACAGAAAATAAAAACGACACCCCAACCGCCGCTAGATTTTTACACTGGCTAGTTTCGTCTAGACGATTTGGGTTAATTACAGCTACTGATTTTGGCAAATGATCAAGACTAATATGATGATCTATAACAATTACATCCATACCAATGTCTGAAGCTAGTTCTAGAGCCTCAAATGCCATTGAACCACAATCTACAGTAATTAATAAGTTTGTACCATTTTGACGAATTTTTTGCATTGCTGGGGATGTTGGTCCATATCCTTCGGAGATACGATCAGGAACGTAAATATTTGCTTCAACATCTAGCTCTTTGAATATATTTGCAAGAAGGGCGGAAGAAGTGGCGCCATCGACATCGTAATCTGCAAATATACAAATTTTTTCATTGGATTGAATGGCCTTAACAACGCGCATCACAGCTTTTTTCATATCGCGTAGATGCATAGGGTCTGGCAATTGAGATTTTATTTTGGGGTTAAGAAATTGCTCCGCCTCAAAAACAGAACTAACACGATTAGAAAGTAAGCGGGCTAAAAAATCACTAATTTTTAGGCTTCGTGTGAGTTCGGATATAAAATTCTCATTATAATTTCTAGCTTGCCAATATTTACCACGGCTTGATTTAATCATAATTACCTCATAGAGAAAATGTTAAAGCGAGTTTACTATAATCCATAATTTGGGTTAATTAACAGATAACTTCTAAAAAAAGCTCTTCTCGATTAAGAGATTTCCTTTAATTTATATAACAAATCAAGGGCCTCTTTTGGGGTTAATTTATCCGGATCTATTTTTATCAATTCACTATAAACTTTATCACACTTTGTATTTGTTTTATTATCAATTATGTTAATATCCGTATCCGTATCCGTATATACTTCGACACCCCCTTGCATTTGTTCTTGTGTCTGTTCTTCTTTGTTTGGTATTTTTGTATCAAATAGATTTAAATTATACGATTCTGTTTGCATAATTTTTTTATTAGAACGAATCGAGTCTTTCTCAAATTTTTTCAGCAAAGAAGAAGCTTTTTTTATGACTGATTTAGGCAAGCCCGCAAGTTCTGCAACATGCACGCCATATGAACGATCGGCCATACCTTTTATAATTTTATGTAAAAATAATATTACGCCTTCATTATCCTTAATATCGATAGTATAATTAGCAAAAGCAGGTAATATTTCTTCCATAGCAGTTAGTTCGTGATAATGCGTTGCAAACAAACAGCGCCCACGAATTTTATCATGTATATGCTCTAATACAGACCAAGCAATCGCAACACCATCATAGGTTGATGTGCCTCGTCCTACCTCATCTAATATGATCAAGGATTTATGCGAACTTTGTGTTAGGATAGCCGAGGTTTCAAGCATTTCAAGCATGAAAGTTGACTGACCTTTATTTAAATCATCTCCTGATCCAATGCGGCTAAAAATTTTATCAATTACACCGATATTTGCAGATTTAGCTGGTACATATGAACCAATATGGGCAAGTATTGATATTATCGCATTTTGCCTGAGATACGTACTTTTTCCTGCCATATTAGGTCCTGTTATGAGCCATATTCTCTCATCACTGGATAGATCGCAATCATTATGTACAAAATCTTTGTTCGATTTAGCAAGGGCTGATTCAACTACCGGGTGGCGTCCTTCTGATATTTGAAATTGAATATCATCAGATAATTTAGGGCAACAATAATCATTTTCATTGGCCAAATGTGCAAAGGCAGAATATACATCTAATATATTTAAGGCGTTTGCTAAAGATAATAATATATTTTGATTCTGCATCAATTCATGACAAATCTTATGATAAATTTCCTGTTCTAGACTAATTACTAGCATTTTTGCATTAACCATTTTGCTTTCTAATTCTTGTAATTCACTAGTAGTGTAGCGGATTGAATTAGCAGTTGTTTGCCGATGAATAAATTTGCTGTTTAATATTTTGTCAGCATGCCTAGCAGTGATATCAATAAATAAACCTAAAACATTATTATGATTAATTTTTAGTGTATCAATACCTGTTTCAGTGCGATATTGATTACGTAAATTATCAATAGTAGATTGGCTATTTTCTATTAAATTATATAATTCTGCAACTTTTGGATGGTAGGATGGTTTTATTATTTTTCCATCGTTAATAGAATTAGTGGCGTCTTCTCGAATCGATTTAGAAATTAATTCGTATAACTTATTTTGGCCTAATAATGGTTTAATGATTTTATCAATATAATCTGGTAAATCTATACCTTGCTTTGCAATAAATTCTGCATATATTTGCTCTGCGATTTCAATTGTATGTTTTATACTAAGCAAATCTTTGGGGGTGCTTCTTGACATATTTAAGCGCGTGATACAGCGCTCTAGATCACCCGTTTTCTTTAAGAGTTTCTTGATAGATTCAACTAGGCTAATATTATTATAAAAATATGTTGTAATGTTTAGGCGTTTATTTATCGCATTAATATCGATTAGCGGTGTTGAAAGATATTGATAAAGCAGGCGACTACCACCTTTGCTTACAGTATTATTTATACATGCAAATAAACTACCATTAATGCCACCTGATTGAGATTTTTCTATTTCCAAATTACGCCTTGTGGAAGCATCGATACTCATGAATTTTTGATAATTTAAAATTTTTGGTTTTAGCAATTTAGGTAAGTTTTCTTTCTGAGTTAAAGAAATATATTCAATAATACTACCCAAAGCAGAAATTTGAGTGTTATTTAGCTGTCCGATAGATTTTAAATCGTGAATTTTATAAAAATCTAAAATATTTTTCTCGGATTTGCGTATGTCATAAAAACTATCTACTTGCCAAGAAATACGTAAATTAAGTTGAGAGCCAATTAATGTTGCTAGCTCAGTAATCCTATGTTTATCACTTAATAATATTTCTTTTGGTGCAAGTCTTGCAATTTCATTAAAAATAGATGGTTCAGGCAGAGATATAACAGAAAATTCTGAGGTTGATAAATCTATTGCTGCAATCGAAGATATTTGTTTACCTATTACTATGCTGGTTAAATAATTAGGTTTTCCAACCTCAAGTAACGATTCCTCAATTATAGTTCCAGGAGTTATTATTCTGACAACAGACCTATTTACTACAGCCTTATATCCGCCTCGCTTTTTTGCCTGTTCTGGCGTTTCCATCTGATCGCAAATTGCAACCTTAAAACCTTCTTCAAGCAATTTATTTAAATAGTTTTCTAAAGAGTGATGAGGAACTCCACACATTGCAATTTCATCTTCCCCTGTTTTGCCACGTTTGGTCAAGGCAATGCCCAAAGCCCGGCTAGCAATAATTGCATCCTCATAAAACAATTCATAAAAATCACCCATACGAAATAGTAATAAACATTCGATATTATCAAATTTAATATCCAGAAATTGTTGCATTACCGGAGTAGCTTTGAAATAATTATATTTCTCTCTGAAATTTGCTTGTTGCATTGTATATTGAAGTTATTAAAAGTTTATTGACCAATTGCTGAGTGATTGAGTATAATTAACTCAGTTAAAAAAATCCATTGAATAATATAAACATATTGCTATATTTATAGCATATTGTCGACGCAACAAAGGCAACTATAGATTGATTCATTGTTTGTCAGTATTGCTTTTTATAAAAATTTGGAGTTAGGCTTAGTAGATAACGAAATAAAATTTTATAATCATGAATAACTATTTATTGGCCGCATATGGCTTTACTTTTTTTTCTCTTACTATAACATTTATAAAAATTATTATAGATTATATTAAGGCTTGTGCACCCACAAAAAAGAAATAGATTAATAGGAATTACATCAATATTACTAAGCTCTACGTTTGGTGTATATCTTATATTATCGAATTTAAACGATAATATAGTATTTTTTTATCCTCCTTCTGAAATATCAAAAACAACTTCAATCAATAAAAAGGTGCGCGTTGGTGGATTAGTAAAAAAAGGCTCTATTAAGTTTTTGGGGAATAAAGTAATATTTATTATTACCGATCACTTAAATGACTTGAAAATAGAATATGAAGGTATGTTACCAGCGCTTTTTCGCGAGAATCAAGGAATTGTCGCCGAGGGTTATTTAATTTCAGAAAATTTCTTTAAAGCATCAATGTTATTGGCAAAACATGACGAAAATTATCGCCCACCAGAATTGGAATTTCTAGAAAAGGATTCGGAAACTTAACCCAATTTATATAAACGCGAATTTAGGATAAGAAATTTAGCAGATTTTTGTGCAG
>JAHDGL010000058.1 GCA_020627625.1 Alphaproteobacteria bacterium
AATTGCCTAATCTACACAAAAATCTGCTAAATTTCTTATCCTAAATTCGCGTTATTAGAACTCAGTACCATTATAATTTGCTTACCTTCCATTTTTGGTTCCATATCCATTTTTACAGACTCCCCTAACTCTGAAATAATCTTATCAAAAATCACTTGACCTTTGTCTTTATGCACAATTTCACGACCTTTAAACCATAAAGACACTTTGACTTTGTCTCCATTATCCAGAAACTTCTTAATTTTTGTTAGTTTAACATCAAAATCTCCCTGACCAATGTTAACCTTAAACTTCATTTCTTTCAAAGCTATCTTTTTTTGCTTTTTCTTGGCTTCTTGTTGCCTTTTCTTAGAATCGTATTTATATCTGCTAAAGTCTAAAATTTTGCACACTGGTGGCTTGGCTGTAGGTGATATTTCTACCAAATCTAAACCAACACTTACTGCTTTGTTTATTGCGCTTTGTAAACTTACGACACCGATCATTTCGCCATCAGAACCAACCAATCTTACTTCACTTGCTGTAATTTCCTTGTTCGCTTTTGGAAATTTACTTTTTTTAAACTTAGATATAAAACTACTCCTTTTAAATTATTATATATGTGTTGTTTTCTAAATATATAATTACAACTCAATTAAGATATTTATCATTCTCTGCTTGAATCATATTTATCAACTCATCAACGGTAACAGTAACTTGCTCTTCAACACCTAAGCGCCTCAAAGTCACTTTTCCCGATTCTTGTTCTTTTTTGCCAATAATAGCAATAATAGGTACTTTTTGATTAGAAAAATTACGTATTTTATAATTAACCTTTTCTTGACTAATGTCAAGTTCTGATCTTATGTCAGCTGCAATTAAACGAGTGTTTAGTTGAGTTATGTGATCATCAAAATCATTTGTTATACCAACAATTGCTACTTGTACTGGGGCAAGCCACAAAGGAAAGCGCCCTGCATATTCTTCGATTAATATTCCTATAAAACGTTCAAATGTACCAATGATAGCCCTGTGGAGCATTACTGGACGGGCTTTTTTACCGCCAGCTTCTATATATTCTGCATTTAATCTGTTTGGTAGCACAAAATCTACCTGCAGAGTTCCACACTGCCAGTCTCTACCTACTGCATCAGTTAATACGAATTCAAGCTTTGGACCGTAAAAAGCCCCTTCCCCTGGATTCATTTCATATTCAAGACCAGCACTCTTAACAGCTTCTTTCAAGGCGGTTTCAGATTTGTCCCAAACATAATCATCACCAGCTCTAACTTCAGGACGATCTGAAAATTTTACTTTAACTTTATTAAATCCAAAATCTTTATATATTTCTAACAATAATTTACAGAACGATACTGTTTCACTGTTAATTTGATCTTCTCGGCAAAAAATATGCGCATCGTCTTGCACAAAATTACGCACTCTTAATAGACCATGCAAACCGCCAGATGCCTCATTACGATGACAAGAACCAAACTCAGACATGCGAAAAGGTAAGTCGCGATAACTTTTCGTACCTTGTTTAAAAATTTGTACATGACATGGGCAGTTCATTGGTTTTAAGGCGTGTATTTTTTCATCAGATTCAACTGTAAACATATTATCACGAAATTTATCCCAATGCCCTGATTCTTCCCATAATTTTCTATCAACCATCATAGGAGTTTTAACTTCTACATAGTTTGCTTTTTGCAGTTTTTTTCGAATATATTGCTCCAGCGTGCGATATATACTCCACCCTTTATGGTGCCAAAATGGTATACCTTGGGCCTCTTCCTGAAAATGAAACAGCCCTAATTCCTTACCAAGCTTTCTATGATCTCGCTTCTTGGCTTCTTCTACCCTATATAAGTAAGCATCTAATTGGTCCTTAGTAGCCCACGCAGTACCATAAATACGTTGCAGCATTTCATTATTACTATCACCACGCCAGTAAGCACCAGCTAATTTCATTAATTTAAAATATTTAATTTTACCAGTCGATGGGCAATGAGGACCGCGACATAAATCTATAAAATCACCCTGGCGATATAAAGTTATCTTCTCGCCCTCTGGTATGGATTCAATAATTTCAGCTTTGTAATGCTCCCCCATCTCTTTAAACATAGAAATTGCGGCATTACGTTCCATTTCAATACGTATAAATTTTTCATTATTTTTTACTATGTGACGCATTCTTGCTTCAATTCTTTGAAGATCTGCTGTGGTAAAAGGTGTTTTTGTAGCAAAATCATAGTAAAAACCATCTTTAATAGCGGGTCCTATAGTGATTTGTATGTCCGGAAATAACTCTTTTGCCGCCTGGGCCATAATATGTGCGGCATCATGTCTAATAATATCTAAAGTTTCTGGATCTTTATCTGTTAATATTCTAAGATTACAATCTGTAGTAATAGGTGTAGATAAATCAGTTAATTTGCCATCAATTTCAGCAACCAACGCTGCTTTTGCTAGAGACTTAGAAATAGAAGAAGCTATTTCGTAACTATTTATACTTCTCTCAAATTGCTTTTTAGACCCATCAGGGAAACAGATATTAATCATTTTATTAATATGTAAGTTAAATTTTATAATATTTATTTTTTCGACTTGCTATATTTATTATATTTTATATTTTTGTCAATAAAAATACTATTTAATTCTTTTACTAAAGAAAATTTTGTATGGTAAATATTCCTCATTGGCCTCGAATACCTATTTGGCAAATTCCACGTAAGGTAGATCTTAAACCCACTCTAAGATTACTTGAGGCTCTTGGGAACCCGCATCATAAATTGCCACCCACTATACATATTGCCGGAACTAACGGTAAAGGATCTAGCTTAGCTATGTTGAAAAGTATTTTTATGGAAGCAAAATATAAAGTGCATAGCTATACTTCACCGCATTTACTAGAATTTAATGAACGTATCAATATCGCAGGCAAACATATTACGGACCATCATTTGCATTCCGTATTAGAAAGAGTAAGAAAAGCGGCAAGCAAAATTAATCTAGAACCTAGTTTTTTTGAAGGAACAACAGTAGCTGCATTTTTAGCATTCTCAGAAAGCAATGCTGATATTTTATTACTAGAAACAGGTCTTGGCGGAAGACTTGATTGTACTAATGTTATAAGCCGCCCTATCTTAACTCTCATTACCCCAATCTCATATGATCATATGGAATATTTGGGCAATAAGCTTATTCAAATAGCTTCCGAGAAAGCGGGGATTGTAAAACAGCATACTCCTTGCGTCGTTGGCCCTCAAACCGAAGAAGTAAAAAATTTATTGATTGATAAATGCAACAACATGAATTCGCCATCATTTTGCTACGAACGTGATTTTTCCGTTGAAAAAAATACCGATAATCCAGAAGATGAGTTTCTATATCTATCTAAAAAATTTAATATAAAACTCCCCTTGCCTAGCTTAAGAGGAGATCATCAGATACAAAATGCAGCAAGCGTAGTTGCATCCATCATGCTACTTAATAAGAAATTCAATATTAATCTTGCTCAAATAAAAAATGGGTTAATAAATACAAAATGGCCAGGGCGAATAGAGTTGCTAAACCCGAAAAAAACAAAGGAACTTTTTGGGGATAATATAAAAATTTATCTAGATGGGGCTCATAATGACGCTGGCGCTTTATCTCTTGCAAATTGGATAAAAGATAACGTAAAAGGAAAAATATATTTAATTCTAGGCATGACGCGCAATCGTAATGTAGAGAGTTTTTGTAGCTTATTTAAAGGAGTGATTCGTGGTGGAGCGGCTGTCAATGTTGAATCAGAGCCATCAAGCTATAGCGCTAGCATTCTAGCAAAAAAAGCAAAAAATGTTCGTATTGCGCTTGATGCCTGCTCATCACCAATCGAGGCTATAAAACATATTAAGAATATACATAATACAAGTAACAATGAAACTGCTACAATAATTGTTACTGGCTCATTGTTTTTAGTATCAGATTTTTTAAAATTGTAATTATTTAGTGCTGCTTAGGCGTTCTTAACTTAAATCTTAAACAGAGCATAAAGCTTCAAGTTGTTTTACTATAGTAAATATGCGTTGAACTATACGTATTTTTTAAAAAATATCTTGGAATTTAGATTTTACCTTTTTTGTTTTAAATGCTAACCCATTAAAGACGAAAAAGGTGGGATATAAATCACATAAAGATAAATTAAAAACTATGTATAGTTCAACGCATGTTTGCTATATACTATAAAAATTTACTATTAGCTAAATAAGTATAAGCAACTGCTAAGGCATCAGATTCATCAAAACTTATATCTCCTATATTACCCGAAATAATCATTTTTACCATATGCTTAACTTGCTCTTTTTCAGCATGACCAACACCAACTATGGTTTTTTTAATTTTATTTGCCGCATATTCATAGAAAGGTAATTGTGTTTTTCCAACAACAGACATTAAAGCACCACGTACATAAGCTAATTTTAATGAGGAAACTGCATTTATATTAATAAACGTTTCTTCCATAGCAATAGCCTGAGGTTGATATGAATCAATAATTTGTTCTATATAAATAACAATATGTGAGAGTCTTAAATGAAGCGGAGTATTTGATTGAGTTTTAATAACACCGCTGTTAATATAATTAATTTTTGGTGAATTTAACTTAATTACCCCCCATCCAAGACGATTCAAAGCGGGATCTATTCCTAAAATTTTCATTTGATACCTTAAATTTAAAAAACTTGCCTATAAACATCACCTAATTCACGTTTCAAGACAAGAACAAATCATAATGATTTTCTCATTAAAATACAATTAACACAGCAAATTTAAGTTGAATCAGGCGTACGGCTGTGATAAGGTGATTTTCTTAACTACTATATTCATCGTGTTCAAATTCCTGTTCTATTGAAAAATTCCGGGTTAATATGAAGCGGTAGATTGAGAACAATATTTTAAATTATATGCACTTATTAGATCAATTCAATGAATTAATACCTTACTTTATCTTAAGCTTCCTCAGTTTAATACTTTTTTTCATTGCGTGGATATCATTAACCATATTATTCAGACGTTTGCAGAGAAAACTAAAATCAAGACGTCCTGTGATCATCTTTTTTGCTAGAGTAACTAATATATCTATTGTCATTATAGCAATAATAACATTACTTGGCACTTGGGGGGTAGATATTAGCGCACTTATAGCAGGTCTTGGATTAACGGGTTTTGCACTTGGTTTTGCATTAAAGGATGTATTATCAAGCTGTATTGCTGGTATATTAATACTATTTTATCGCCCTTTTGAATTAAATTCAAAGATAACTACAATGGGTGTTGAAGGAAAAGTGATAGATATTGACCTTCGTTATACCACTCTAGAATCGGTAGATAAAAAACACTTAATTCCGAATTCCAAATTAATTTCAGAAAAAATCACTATAAACGCGAATTTAGGATAAGAAATTTAACAGATTTTTGTATAGATTAGGCAATTTTTAATAAAAAATGTTCTCAAAAAACGGA
>JAHDGL010000007.1:0-16658 GCA_020627625.1 Alphaproteobacteria bacterium
CGCAGCGTATATCAGATAGGTGAGCACAGACGAATCGGCGCAAAATGCTAATATATAGCAAATATGCATTCAACTATATAATTTGAAATGGGAATTGGTATAAACGCGAGTTTAGGATAAGCAAAATTGCATATTTACGTATAGATTGACACTTTGTTAGCAAAAAATAACCCCAAAAATACTCAAATATCTACGGATATTCTCCGTTTTTTGAGAACATTTTGTACTAAAAATTGCCTAATCTACACAAAAATCTGCTAAATTTCTTATCCTAAATTCGCGTTATAATAATAAAATAGAGTGAAACTAAAATTAAGAACGTATAAATTTCAACTCAAATTACTGTAATTTCTACCCTACCTGGTACAGTTTTGAAGAGGTTTTAATAATAAAACTGATTTAATTATAATGTTTAGATTTTTTGTAAAATATTAATTTTTAGATTTATTTTCTTCAGCTCTTTTGAAATACTGGGTTGCTTTACTGGAGTCTTTTTTGACTCCAATACCATCTCTATATGCTATACCAAGCTCATATAGAGCATCAGCATCGTTTTGCTCCGCAGCTTTCTCAAAATATTCAATAGCTTTTTTGAGATTTTTAGGCAAGCCTTCGCCTTTTTTGTAAGCTAAACCAAGATTATACTGGGCCTCAGCCTTGTTTTGGTCAGCAGCTTTTTCGAAATATTCAATCGCTTTTTTGGGATTTTTAGGCAAACCTTCTCCTGTTGAATACAAAAATCCAAGATGGTTCTGTGCAACAGCACAGTTTTGGTCAGCAGCTTTTTCAAAATATTCAATCGCTTTTTTAGGATTTTTAGGCAAACCTTCGCCTTCTTGGTAAGCTAAACCAAGATTATACCGAGCTTTAGCATGGTTTTGGTCAGCAGCTTTTTCGAAATATTCAATCGCTTTTTTGGGGTTTTGAGGCAAGCCTTCTCCTTTTTTATAAGCTAAACCAAGATTATACTGAGCCATAGCCTCATTTTGGTCAGCAGCTTTTTTGAAATATTCAATTGCTTTTTTAGGGTTTTTAGGCAAGCCTTTGCCTGTGTAATACAAAAATCCAAGATTGTTTTGAGCAATAGCCTCATTTTGATCAGCAGCCTTTTTGTAATACTCAATTGCTTTATTTAGATCCTTCTTTACTCCTTTGCCTTTTTGATAGGCTACCCCAAGATTATGCTGAGCAGCGGCATGGTTTTGATCAGCAGCTTTTTTTAGATACATAATTCCTTTATTTAAATCTTTCTTTGTTGCATAACCCCGGAAATACATACTCGCAAGATTATATTGAGCAGCGGCATAGTTTTGGTCAGCAGCTTTTTTGAAATATTTGAAAGCCTGATCATAATCTTTTTCTACTCCAATTCCTTTGCCATATAGAAATCCAAGGTAAGATTGATGAAAAGCAGAGTTGTATTTATCAGCTTGTTCATGAAAATAATTAAATTGTTCTTCTAAACTTGTTATTTTCTTTTCTTGAGCATGGCTACTATTATTAAATAGTAAAAATAATAATAGTAGCAAGATTTGTATATTTACCAAATTAAATATTAGCCTATTTAGCCTTAATACATTAAAACTGCTAGATTTTATTATTTTTGTTAAATTATTTTTCTCATTTATTAGATATTTAGAGTGTTTTTTTACTAGCATAGTATCAATTTGTTTTAAATAATGTTTTTTATAGCCTAATATTTATAGAAAATCAATCTAGTTTAAGTTCAAAAATCCCATTTGACTCCTATCTGACCAGTAGTACTATTCGTCTTTTTATAACTAGAATCACCATTGTTTGCTTTTGCAAATTTACCAGAATGATGATGATGTACTCCTGTGTTAATTGTCCAATTGCTGTTATTAGATTTAACTTGATATTCCATAGCAATGTTACTATTTATACGTGTTAAGCTACCCTTTAATGGTTTACCATCTGTTGTACCAAGTATTTTATTTGATTGATGGCCAACAGTTACATCAACATGTGGTGTTAATTTATGTTCATATTTATTATAGTTTGGGATATCATGTATTTGTGGAGACATTGTATATTTTAAATTATTGGACGTGTCATTAGAATGATTATTAATATAATCGTAATTATTATTATTAAAATCAAAGAAGTCAAACCCCTTTAAGCTTTTCATGTTCTTATCATTTCCACCACCTCCGCCAAGTAATTTTTGTTTTAAATTAATCTTTATCTCTCCATCATTTATTTTAGCAAATTTGATAAAACACTTCTCGAGATATTTATAAAATTGTTTTAATGTTGAAATTTCTTTTAGTGATGATGGTAAGTTTTCTTGACTCACTGTTTTTGAAACTCCATCGTGCAGGACGGTAGAAGTAATCTTTCCATTATCGTTAAATTTAAAAATTACCTCACTACCATCAGTAGCTATGATTTTTTTAATATTGTTACTATGTTCTGTATTATAATTTATCAAATCAAACAAATTACTAATCTTATTGGCTTCATTATCATTATTATCAACAGATATTAAACCAAATTCTGTTTCATAATTATTATCTATTTCTATCATAATATATTACCTCATTTTATTATTTAATTATTACCAAATGTATGCTCAATATAGAAACCATCAAAAAAATAACTAACAATTTAAAGATCTTGGGATTTTTTGTGTTGCTAACATTGGCATACATTTTTGATTTTATTATAATTCTCAACGAAATGCAACCTTAAGTTTATTCTAATTATAAATCAATTACCTAAGGATAAATTTTGTGGTAAATTTTTGATAAAAATAAATAAATAGATAGAGATTTACTTTATTCCGCTATGGTTGTGATTTTATATTAAGTTTGTATTGAGGTTTAGGTGTTTTAAAAAAAATATTTTTGAGCTTCTTCATTAAGATGCTCTTTGCCTAAATGAATTAGTAGTAAATCAATTAATGCTAAATATGGAACAAATATCTCGCCGCATATTAAATTGATTTTGAGTATGTTATTTGCTATATCAATTTTATATGTGTTCATTTCAGCTAGTTCGAAACTATAAGTTTGAATTTTGCTAGAGAAAAAAGATTCTTTATCTAAATTATTTTTTATATTCTGTAATAAATTACTAATCTCGTCCGGTTTATCTTCAATTATTATTGAGATATTAGGTTTTTTGCAATTATTTGGCTTGGTAAAGCGCGCTTTTAAGCCATAGCTGTCGGCTATATTTGCTATGATAAATTTTGTAATTAAGATATTATCAGCTAAATCAATAATATTTTTAGCTTTGATTCCAATAATGGATTCCTCAGGGCAGGTGCCGCAATAATGTATCGTGGTATTTATATTGATCGATTCTAAAGTAGAAATTATATCGCTTCTGAGGTTTGCATATTTGTCTATTATATCAGACCCAAATATTGTTTCTTCTTGAGCAGGATCTTTTGAGGTCCAAAAACTAATTTCAGCAGATAGATTCAGTTCAAATTTGTGTTTTTCTTTAGTGATGATATTATTTGCTAAGTCGCGTGAATTATATTCACTAGCAATATTTTCGCAAAATATAGTAGTAGTTGGAAAGCTGCGAAAAGGATCAGTAAAAATTTTATCATTTATTGGTTTTAGCTTAATTTCATTATTGCAAATAAATGAATTAAGATTAGGCAAGTTAATTTTAGGTTTAGACGGGATAATGCCAGATTTGTGAATATTAGGTTCATTAATTCTATTTAGATTCCTAGCAAAACTATCAATTTGTTTGAGATTGCCATTCTCGTCTATATATTTAAAAGAAACAAACTCAGACTTATTATCTTCTATTATTTTCAACTCGCTTTCAGATAGTAACTGCATAAGATTCTTTATTTACTATAATAACTTGATTCTAATTTTATTTCCGAATAATTAACTTAATATTATCTATCGCGTGAATCTGGCTTAGCCCTGGTTAATAATTTCTTCGGCAATTTGCACCGCATTTAAGGCGGCTCCTTTGCGTAAATTATCGGTGCAAATCCACATATTTAAACAATTAGGGCTTGTTACATCGTTACGAATACGGGAAACATAAACTTCGTCATTTTCAACAACTTCTACCGGAGTTGCATATTTCAACTCATTCTCTAGATGGAATACGACTACGCCATCAGCTTCGTCAAGTATCTCTTCTGCTTCTTTTGCATCTAGCTCATTTTCAAACTCTACATTCACTGACATTGAATGCGATACAAATACTGGAACTCTTACGCATGTTACGGTCGATCTAACATGCTCTCCCATGATTTTTTGTAATTCTTGTGCAATTTTGTGCTCCTCGTCGGTGTATGCATCTTCACGAAAATCACCTATATGTGGAAATAGATTAAAAGCTATTTGGTTGGGAAAAGCTTTTGGTTCAATATTTTCAAAAATGAATTTTGCCTTCGTTTGCTGGTATAGCTCATCCATACCTGCTTTGCCAACACCTGAAACTGATTGATATGTAGATACTATTACTCGCTTTATTTTTGCAGCATTATCCAGAGGTTTTAGAGCAACTGCAAGTGGTATGGTGCAACAATTTGGATTAGAAATAATAGTTTGTTTATCTTTCGGCAGGGCATTAATATTGGCTTCAGGTACTATGAGAGGTACATTTTTATCCATTCTATAGCAAGTGGATTTATCAATTACTATACAACCTTTGTCACTAGCAGATTTCGCATATTTTTTGGCAATATTTTCTCCGGCACAAAAAAATGCAATATCAATTTTGCTAAAATTCAATTCATCTATTTGCTGTACTTTAATGGTGCTGTCACCAAAACTTATTTCTTTGCCAGTAGAATTTTCTGAGGCTGCTACAATAATTTCTTTGATTGGGAAAGATCTTTCATCTAAACATTTAACTACTTGACTGCCAACACTACCCGTTGCGCCAATTACTGCGATTGTATATTTTTTACTCATAAATTTTTTTAGTTCAATTCTTTGTTAATTATTCCACTTAATATATGGGTATGAAAATGGAAAATAGTCTGCCCAGCTAGAGCTCCTTTATTAGAGATAATACGATATTCGTAGGCTTTGTACTTTTTAGCAATATAAGATACTATTTTAAAATAATGTGCTATTTCTTCTTCGCTCGCATTGCTTGTAAAATCATCAAAATCTATATATTTATTCTTAGGTATCACAAGTAAATGAATAGTTGCGGCTGGATTAATATCTTTTATAACTATAGTTTTATCATCTTCGTATAATTTTTCTGTAGGAATTTCTCCAGAAATTATTTTGGCAAATATATTATTATCGTTATACATGTTATTGATTATATATTTTAATTGTTTTTACTATTGATTCTCATGAAATATTTTATCTCCGCTTCTTCTTCGCTATTTGCTAGAATAATATCAGATAATTCGAAATTATTTTTCTTAGCGTGATATTCACGCATTTCACTCGCAAAAAACCCAAACAAGAATAATATAGCAATATCAACCGAATCCGC
This sequence comes from Alphaproteobacteria bacterium, assembly GCA_020627625.1. Lineage (GTDB taxonomy): Bacteria > Pseudomonadota > Alphaproteobacteria > Rickettsiales > Rickettsiaceae > Megaera_A. The sequence goes on from JAHDGL010000007.1 coordinate 5,461, forward strand.
AACGATATTAATCGAGTCATCAACATTAGAAAAGCTAGAAATACCAACAAAACAACTCAGAATTATGGTTATAATAGCAATAAACCACATTCTATGATAGCAGGCCCAGGCTAAATTTAGAATTGCTGCTAAGAATGAGAATCCCTGTTTAATGAATATTAAGTTATTTTGCTTTTTACTTGAATTGGTATACACAGAATATATATTCATAATATTTATTTTTTTAAAATACTTGTAATTTATAACATAAGTGATTATCTAACAATTATACAATTTTCACAAGTGTAAAAAACAAAATAATTAGTAATTAAAACGCGAATTTAGGATAAAAAATTTAGCAGATAAATAATTAGGTATAAATATTCATGTCACAAGATTCTCCAAGGGGCTTTAACATCAGAGGCACCACAATTTTATGTGTAAAAAAAGATAATCAAGTAGTCATCGCGGCTGATGGGCAGGTCTCTCTTGGTAATAGCATTATGAAATCTACAGCTAGAAAACTCAGAACTTTATCTGACAATAAAATTGTAGCTGGCTTCGCTGGTTCAACAGCTGATGCTTTTACATTATTTGAACGTTTAGAAGCAAAGTTAGATAAATACTCAAATCAGCTGGTGCGAAGTGCAGTGGAGCTTGCAAAAGATTGGCGTAGTGACAAATATTTACGTAAATTAGAAGCAATGTTGATTGTTGCTGATAAGGATAATATTTTAATAGTTACAGGTAATGGCGACGTTGTTGAACCAGAAGATAATATTGCTGCGATTGGTTCTGGCGGATTATTTGCATTATCTGCTGCCAAAGCCTTATGCTCTATAGAAACTAAAATGAATGCCGAGGAAATTGCATTAAAGTCGATGAATGTGGCAGCTGATATTTGCGTGTTTTCAAATCATAATATTATAATCGAGAAAGTGGTATGAATTTAAAAGAAAAAATGGGTTTAACTCCAACAGAGATAGTATCTGAATTAGATAGGTTTATTGTTGGTCAAAAAACTGCAAAAAAGGCAGTGGCTATTGCTTTGCGTAACCGCTATCGTAGAGCCAATGTTGCAGAACCAATGCGCAATGAAATTGCACCTAAAAATATATTAATGATAGGTAGTACAGGCGTTGGGAAGACTGAAATAGCTCGTAGGCTTGCAAAATTATCCGACTCACCTTTTATCAAGATAGAGGCGACTAAATTTACAGAAGTTGGTTACGTTGGTCGTGATGTTGAGTCGATCATACGTGATTTAGTAGAAATTGCAGTAAAATATCAACAATCCAAGGCTAAGAAAGAAGTAGAAGAGAAAGCAAAATTAAAAGCTGTTGAAAGAATTTTAGATTCAGTAGTTGGTAAATCAGCATCAGACGAGACGCGCAATAAGTTTCGTAAGAAAATAATAGATGGAGAGCTTGATCGCACAGAAATAGAAATTGATATTAAAGATACGGCTCCAATTGGCGGTAATAGTTTTGAAATACCAGGTATGCCAGGTTCTGCTATGGGTGTGTTAAATGTTGGTGATATGCTTGGGAAAGCTTTTGGTGGTGCTAAAATGAAGCAGAAAAAACTTTCAGTTGAAGATGCTAAAAAAATTATTACCTCAGAAGAGTCTGAAAAAATGATCGATGAAGAGAAAATTGTAGCACAAGCTGTTCATAAGGTAGAAAATGATGGAATAGTATTCTTAGATGAAATAGATAAAATAGCATCTAAATCTGGTTCTCAAAACAGGGAAGTTAGTAGGGAAGGGGTGCAACGAGATCTGCTTCCATTGATTGAGGGTACTAATGTAGTAACAAAATATGGCACTATCAAAACAGATCATATTTTATTTATTGCATCCGGTGCTTTTCATTTATCAAAACCGTCAGACTTATTACCAGAACTGCAAGGACGTCTGCCAATACGCGTAGAGATGACCTCATTGACAAAATCAGATTTGGTAAAAATTCTAACAGAGCCAGAATCTAGCCTGATAAAGCAATATACTGCTTTAATTGGTACGGAAAGTGTGAAATTGAAATTCACCCAAGAGGCTATCGAAGAAATTGCAAATCAGGCAGCTCACTTTAATACTGAAATAGAAGATATTGGCGCAAGAAGGTTGCATACTATTCTAGAAAATTTGCTTGAAGATATAAGTTTCGAGGCAAGTCAGATGAAGGAAAAAACAGTAACTATTGATTCAGAATTTGTAATGAAGCAATTGGCAGATTTTGCTGCAAACAGAGATTTAGCAAAATTTATTCTTTAGTTTTTTTGTAAAAAGATACTTATTGTTATTATGAATGCAATATATATTTTTATAGATGAATAGGGCAATTTAGGTATTAATTTTTATCGTATTAACCTATTCAGTAATTGGTTTATTTAAAAAGAGAGAAGTGGAATGTTTTCAATTAAACAGAATGTGATATTAAAATCCTTAACCTTTTTGGTGATGATGTTTTACGTTCAAGTGGGGGTTTGTAATGAAAAAAAAGTCGTATATATATACAATGATGAAGGTTCTAGTAGTAATTGTGTGAATCAAACTATTAATAGTTTACAACAAATCCTAACAGAAAATTATCAAATTAAAACCATTTCTGCCAAAGAAATTAAAAATACTAGCTGGTATAAAAAAGCTGCACTACTTATTATGCCAGGTGGAGCTGATTTACCTTATGTGAAAAAATTAAAAGGTGAAGGGAATAAGGTAATAAAAGAATACGTTAAAAAAGGCGGAAGCTATTTAGGAATATGTGCTGGCGCTTATTATGGTTCTACATTTGTTGAATTTGATAAAGGTGGCTTATTAGAAGTTGTTGGAAAAAGGGAATTATCTTTTTTTGATGGTAAAGCCATAGGCCCAGTACTTGCTACTTACGATTATAAAAATAATAGTGGAGCAAGAGCTGCAGAAATTCAAACTATCTATAATAAAAAGAATATATTTGTATATTACAACGGAGGTCCTTATTTTTTAGAAAATAATGATAAAGAAAATTTTGAAATAGCAACTTATCAAAATAAGAAACATAAAGGATTGAAAGCAATATTAGGAATTAATTTTGGTAAGGGTAGGGTGGTGCTATCTGCTGTGCATTTTGAATACTCGGCCAACGTAATTGATAAAAATGATGATTATTTAAAACCTATTTATACTAAATTAGTAAAGCATGAGAATGAAAGAATTATATTAATTCAAGAAATATTAAAATTTCTTCATTTAAACGTAGCAAGTTGAGTTTATAGTAAATATGAGTTGAACTATATATATTTTTTAAAAAATATTTTGGAACTTAGATTTTACCTTTTTTGTTTTAAATGCTAACCTATTAAAGACGAAAAAGGTGAGATATAAATTACTATAGTAGATAAATTAGAAAATATGTATAGTTCAACGCATCTTTGCTATAATACTTAGCGTTATTTGCTATAACTTATGTATTAGTCTAGGATTTATTTAGAAACCTCTTCTTGCGCTAATTTAACTAATTTACGATAATTTAATTTGCCCGTTGCCATTACTGGTAATTCCTTTATTGCGATAATCACTTTAGGAATATGTAATTCTGATAATTGTTTCTCCCTACAGGTTTTTGTAATATCAGTGTTGGTAAGATCTTTTATATTTGTAAATAATACTATTTGTTCCCCTTTTTTGTCATCTTCAATACAGACTGCCGCATGGATTGATTCACTATTTGTTGCTGCTACTAAATCTTCTACAGCCGCAAGGGAAACCATTTCCCCAGCTATCTTTGTGAAACGTTTTTCACGCCCTAAAATAGTAATGTAGCCCTCATCATCAATAGATACAATATCACCAGTATCATACCAATCATTGCCTAGTTTTTCCACATTGGGAGCTTCTATAACTCCTGGATTATCAGGTTTAATATAGCCTTGCATAATATTTGGACCACGAACGCATAACCTACCACCTTTACTGATACCATCGACTTTTTGCAAGAAATATTCTATTTTTGGTAGTAATCTACCAACACTACCTGGCCTATCATGCATTGGTGTGTTAGATGAAATTGCAGGAGCTGCTTCCGTAACTCCATACGCTTCAAAAATTCTTACACCAAACTTATCAAACCATGCTTGTCTTGTTTGTGCTTTTAATTTTTCAGCTCCGGCAATGACATAGCGTAAAGAGTAAAAATCATAAGGATGAGCATAAGAGGCATAGCCCGCAAGAAAAGTATCCGTACCAAACATTATCGTTGCACCAATATCGTAAATAATCTCCGGGATAATTCGATAATGTAAAGGAGATGGATAAAAGAAAGTTTTAACACCATTTAAAGACATAATTAATGTTGCCATTAATCCAAAACTATGGAACATAGGCAAAGTATTAAATGCACAATCATATGGATTAAAATCAATTCTTGATAAAAGTTGGCACCTGTTAGCCTGTAAATTGCGATGTGATAAAGCAACTGCTTTTGGTTTGCCTTCAGTACCTGAGGTAAATAATATAACTGATGTTTTTAAATCATCTTGATTTTTGCATAAATAATTATAATAGCTTTGTGGAAATATAGTTGCAAATAAACATTTTAATTTCATTGCAATAGTTATGTATTTGCGCAGATCTTCTAAATATATTACATTAATACCAGATTCCTTTACAAACTCTACCAAATCATCAAGTTCAGCTTTTTTTACAAAACGTTTTGAAGTATATATTGTCTTCACTTCTGCCGTTTTACAAGAAGAAACTACATTGGTTGGACCTGATGTAAAATTAATCATAGCTGGAACTCTGCCCACTGCCTGCATACCAAAAAATGCAATGGCACTTCCAACCATATTAGGCATCATCAAGCCAACTTTTTCCCCTTCTTTGGAGTTTATTGATATCAAATTTGCCAAAATAAAAGATTTTAATAATAAATCTCTATAATTTGAAGAGTTATTGTCAATATCTTGCATTATTTGAGATTTCTTGCCATAAATTTTACTTGCGTCAATTAAGGATTGAAATACTGTTTCTTTATAATCAGAGCTCTCGAACATCATATCGCTCATTAGATTATATAATGCATGTCCAATATATTTACGACGACCACGATTATCTAAACTTTCTGGGGGTGTTACCTTAACTGGTGGCAAAATAGTTATGGTAATTTTTCTACGTAATACAAATTTACCACCCATTAATTTTCTAATTTTAGAAAAAAGAGTGAATTGTGTTCCGTCTACCCTAACAGGTAATATAGTAGCGTTAGCTTTGTCTGCAATCATTCCTGGACCTTCATATATTTTCATTAAAGATCCAGTTACACTAGTTCTGCCCTCTGGGAAAATTGCAATTGTACGATTTTTTTTTACCTCCTCAATTAAGCTTTTTAATGCCATAGCATTATTTGATTCAACGGGATATGTTTTTACTATCTTTAAAAAAGGCCGAACCCACCACTCCTTGGATATAGTAGTGTTAATTGCGAATTGCATATCTCTTGGAATATATGTTGCTATTAGAGCAGGATCTACATAAGATAAATGATTAGCTATAATAACTGTTCTTTCTCCGGATTTTTCATAATTCTCTAACCCCTTAACGTCAATTTTATACATTAAATCAAAGAAAAACTTAAATAAAGACCGCCATAATACCATCGGAATAATTTTACTATCTGGAATTAATTGATATATATGAATAGCGACCATCGAATTTAATATACCTATTGTTAGAATTACAAACGGTATAGAAAAGTTTAGGTAAAATAAAAACGATAATAAAATAGTAGAACTCGCCATAAAAAATGAATTAATCAAATTATTTACGGCAATGACCCTACTTCTATATACCGGAGAAGAGAAATATTGCATTACTGTAAATAAAGGCACTACATAAAGACCAGAAATAACAGCTAAAAAGAATAAATCCATTAAGATTCGCCAATAATGCTTTTTGGATAAAAACTCATATATACTTTTTAATTGCTCTGGTTCGTAACTAACGCTAGCTATTCTACTAGCAAAAAATAAATCTATTATAAAAACACTAATACCAATTGAAGTAAGAAAAATATATTTAGTGGTAATAACGTTAGAAAATATTCTATTACACCAAAATGACCCAACACCAACACCTATAGAAAATGTAGCAATAAATAGGTTTGCAACATTCTCATCTGCGCCTAATACATCATGAGTTAAAGAAGGGATTTGTGACATAATTGCTGCGCCAATAAACCAAAACCATGATATGCCCAATATAGATAAATAGACTTGGTTTTTGGCAGATGCCTGCCTAACCATACCTATGGTTTCTTTGACTAAATTAAGTTTTATTTCTACATTTGGGTTAGAATTATTAGATTTAGGCATAAATAGACTTGCAACAAAGCCAACTACTGCAACTATCATGGCGATAGTAATGATCAAGCTATTATTAAAATTATAAAAACCACCCAGCATAATACCAAATAAAATCGATAAAAATGTTCCAGCTTCAATAAAGCCATTTGCTCCAAGAAGTTCATCTTTCCTTAGTTGATCAGGCAATACGCTGTATTTAATCGGGCCAAAAAATGTAGAATGTATGCCCATAAGACCTATGCAAGAAAATAACACGACTAAATCTGTGTTATAAAATCCATATGTTGAGGCCGCTACGATGGCAATTTCTATAAACTTAATTATCTTTACAATAGTTGCTCGTTCATATCGATCTGCTATTTGCCCAGATATGCTAGCTAAAAAAACAAAGGGCAAAACAAACATAATATTTGCTAGCATCACAAGTGTATATGCAGGTATGGGAAGTTCGTTTGCCAGCTTAAATGTTACAAGTATGATTAAAGCATTTTTTAGGATGTTATCGTTAAGACAACCACAAAACTGTACTATAAATAGCGGTAAAAATCTTTTATCTTTAAATAAATAAAACTGATTCGATTCCATATATGTAATATTGTTTGTTTGCTAAATAACAAATAACATTTAAATTAGATTATTTTAATTTATTTGCTATATTACAAGCGCATATTATGAAATTTCTTTGTATATGTCAATTAATCTTGCTAATAGTCCAGTAGACTAGAAAAAATACTAATTTAATTTCACTGCTTTGTTTTCAGCTGTTTGCTTCTAACTGATGGCGATAGCATAATGTTTAATTCACGTAATTGTGATTCACTGACATTATTAGGAGCCTGCATCAATAAATCTTCTGCTTGTTGATTCATTGGAAAAGCAATGATTTCTCGAATATTACTCGTGTCTGCGATTAACATTACCATACGATCAACGCCGGGCGCTATACCACCATGTGGAGGCGCACCAAATTTGAACGCTTTTATCATACCACCAAACTCTTTATCCACCTCTTCTTTACTATATCCAGCAATTTCAAATGCTTTGTACATTAATTCAGGCTTGTGGTTACGGATTGCTCCACTTGAGAGCTCAATACCATTACATACAATATCATACTGAAAGGCTCGAAGTTCAAGCAAATCTTTTTGTGTTTTTGTATTTTTTAGAGCTTCTAAACCACCTTGAGGCATAGAAAAAGGGTTATGACTAAAATCTATTTGTTTAGTATCTTTATTTAGTTCATAAAATGGAAAATCTGTAATCCAACAAAATTCAAATACATCATGGTTAATTAATTCAAGCTCTGTTCCAAGTTTACTGCGAACTTTGCCAGCAAGCTTTGCTGCCTCCTCTTCTTCGGCGCATGAGAAAAATACAGAATCTCCAGATTTTATACCAACAATTTTTTTTAATTGAGAAAGTTGTTCCTCGTTTAAAAACTTAGCAATTGGACCTTTTGCTTCGCCATTTTCTGCAAATTGAATATATCCTAATCCACCAGCACCTTCGTCAATTGCAAATTTATTCATATTATCAAAAAATTTACGCGACTTCCCTGAGGCTTTTGGCGCAGGTATTGCTCTTACAATAGAATCTTTTTTTATTGCTTTTTTAAACAAGCTAAATTCTGAGTGGCGAAAAATATCAGTTACATCAGATATTTCTATAGGATTTCTAAGATCAGGCTTGTCAGAACCGTACTTCATCATTGATTCCGCGTAAGGAATGCGGGCAAATGGAGGTTTCGATACTTTCTTTTTTCCAAATTTATCGAATATTTTAAACATTATTGGCTCAATAGCAGAAAAGATATCTTCTTGAGTCACAAAAGACATTTCTATATCTAGCTGATAAAATTCACCAGGAGATCTGTCTGCTCTTGCATCTTCATCACGAAAGCATGGAGCAATCTGGAAATATTTATCAAAACCAGAAATCATCAACATTTGTTTGAATTGCTGTGGAGCTTGTGGTAGCGCATAAAATTTTCCCGGATGCATCCTGCTTGCTACTAAAAAATCTCTTGCCCCCTCCGGAGAGCTAGCAGTTAAAATCGGAGTCTGAAATTCAGTAAACCCATCCTCTGCCATCAATTTTCTAAGTTCAGCAATAATATTTGAACGTAGCATTATATTTTTGTGTAATTTTTCTTTACGCAAATCTAGAAACCTATATTTTAACCTAGTTTCTTCTGGTTCTTCTTGGTCAGAATTAACAATCATTGGCAACATTTCAGAATCTGATTCTAGAATATAGCTATCAACAGAGACTTCTACTTCTCCGCTATCCATAGATTTATTAATGGTCTCTGTGGTGCGTTCTAGAACTTTTCCAGTTACAGTAATTACACTTTCATATTTCAGATAACTAGCTTTATTTTTTAAAGAAGGGTCTTTATCTGTAAAAACTAATTGCGTTATTCCATAATGATCTCTAAGATCTATAAACAACAAATTACCGTGATCACGGCGTCTATGCACCCATCCCGATAATTTAACTTCTTGATTTACGTGCTGTTTTTTTAGCTCATTACAGTTATGAGTTCTGAATATATGCATATATTTTAAAATTAACCTTTTTAATTTTGACAGATTTTCAAGTAAACTAATATATAAAAAATAACCATTCTAAGCAATAAAAAAACTAATGCAGATTATAAATAATCAAAAAGATTTTGACCAAATTTGCAAAGATCTTGCAGAACAAAAAACTATATTTATGGATACAGAGTTCGACAGGAGGCGTACATATTATGCCAAACTCAGTATAATCCAAGTTGCTTTTGGTAGTGAGCGTATAATTATAGATGTATTGTCTGGTGTCGATATCTCTGCATTAAAGGAAATTCTTTTAAGTAAAAATATTACAAAGGTTTTTCATGCCCCAGACCAAGATTTTGATATCTTGTTTAATTTGTTTGGCGATTTGCCAAAAAATGTTTTTGACACGCAAATAGCAGCAGGTGTTGTTGGTATTGCTGATAAGGCGGGGTATAGTAAATTATGCAAAGAATTATTGCATATTAATCTAGATAAAACTATGCAAAAAGCTGATTGGTTGATGCGACCATTATCTCAGGATTTATTAAATTATGCTATAAAAGATGTAGAATATCTTATTCCGATTTATCGTGATTTATTTAAAGCTATAAATGATCGGAAATTATGGGATACATATAATGCTAGAAGCAAGAAACTATTAGACACAAATAATTATATTTTTTCTCCCGAAAAGATTGTAAAAAAAATAAATTTACAAAATTATTCCAAATCTTTTCAAAATAAATTATTATATTTTATTCAGCTGCGCGAAGAATGCGCGCAGGAAATTGACATACCTCGTAATTTTTGTGCCTCGGATCAGGATTTGATTGAATTATGTAAATCCTTACCAATAACCGAGCAAGAGTTGCAGAGATTAAAGGTTTCGGCTAGACCTTTGGCAAAAAATAAATTTAAAGCCAAAATACTTGATTTATGCGCGGCTTTATAAATATACAGTTATGGTATCATAATAGATTGATAATAAAAAATTACATTTTTATAAAAAATAGTTGAAAATTGTTTACGCAAGCGTTATATTTTTTGATATAGCAGAAGCTTGTTTAACTCAGGGGTGCATTATGAAAGTCAAAGTTACATTAATTATTGGTATTATTATGTTAATATCAACGACCATATTCGCTAGCGAATACCCAAAAGCTGGGTTTGAAAAAGAAATGGATAATATGGGTTCGTTATTAGCTGGTAAAGGGGTGGTTTTTAAACCCAGAAAGGCACAGAACACTTCTACTAAGGCAATGGTTGGAAATGTAAATAAATATCTTTATGAGGCATCTATAGATGTATTAAAATTCGCCCCACTATCTTCGGTAGATAGTTCAAGTTCTATTGCTACTATTATTACAGAATGGTATAGTCCTGCTGATCAAAAGAATACTCAATTTAAAGTGACAATATATATCAAAGATCAGCTAATCACGCCAGAAGCTTTGGACGTAGTTGCATTTCAACGTAAAAAGCAGAATGGCGTTTGGTCAGATCAATATGAATCATCACCGATAGCTATTGTCTTAGAAGATAAAATTCTACGTAAAGCACGCCAGCTATATCAAAAATCTAAATAGATAAAAAATGGATATATTACAAATTGAACAAAAATGGCAACAAAAATGGTCGGAAGACAAAACATTTGTTGCTTCTAATGATTCTAAGAAACCTAAATATTATGTACTTGAAATGTTTCCTTACCCTTCGGGAAAAATTCATGTTGGACATTTACGTAATTATTCAATTGGTGATGTAATATCTCGTTATTTTAAAGCTAAAGGTTACAATGTATTGCACCCTATGGGTTGGGATGCTTTTGGTCTTCCCGCTGAAAACGCTGCCATAGCCAATAATTCACACCCAGCTGATTGGACATACGCTAATATTGAAGCAATGCGTAATCAATTAAAAACGGTTGGCCTATCTTATGATTGGAACAGAGAAATTGCTAGCTGCTCTCCAGATTATTATAAGCATGAACAAAAATTCTTCTTGGATTTGCTTAAGATGGGAATAGCATATCAAAAAGAATCATCAGTTAATTGGGATCCAGTAGATAACACAGTACTTGCAAATGAACAAGTTGTTAATGGCAGGGGGTGGCGCTCTGGGGCTGTGATTGAAAAGAAATATTTGAAGCAGTGGTTTTTAAAAATTACTGATTATGCAGACGAATTGATAGCAGACATAGACAAGCTAGAAAATTGGCCAGATAATGTCAAAACTATGCAAAAAAATTGGATTGGTAGATCAGAAGGTGCTAGCTTCTCTTTTAAAATTAGGAATTCCAATATTGCAAATACTTTAGATAGTAAGAATATAGATCAT
>JAHDGL010000007.1:16758-31184 GCA_020627625.1 Alphaproteobacteria bacterium
AGTAATATAGATCATAGTAATATAGATCATAGTAATATAGATCATAGTAATATAGATCATAGTAATATAGGTCAGAATAATTACAATTCAGATAATTCAGAAAGTTTAGACGATACAATAGAAGTATATTCCACAACTCCTGAAGCTATTTTTGGCATTAGTTTTGTTGCCGTTGCCTATAATCATCCTTTAGTAAAAACACTAAAGATAAATAATGAGATTAGAAATTTCATTAAAGATTGCGCTAAAACTACTTCATCTGAATCAAATATAGATAAAATTGAAAAGAAATATGTGCATACGGGGCTTTATGCTGTTCATCCATTTGATGAGAATGTTAAAATACCGGTAATTATTGCAAATTTTGTTTTGATGGAATATGGCACTGGGGCAATTTTTGGCTGTCCTGCTCATGACCAGAGAGATTTCGAACTAGTAAAAAATAGTAAAGATTTTGAAATGGTTCAAATTGTTCGCAGCGCAAAAAATACAATTAATCTAGATGATAGTGCCTATATTTATGAGGCGGATGATGTAATGATTAATTCTGGTTTCTTAAATGGATTAAATGTTAAAGATGCAAGATCTTTGATTATCGATAAATTTGAAGAGTTGAAAATTGGAAAGAAAAAGGTAAATTACCGCTTGCGTGATTGGGGGGTTTCTCGTCAAAGATATTGGGGGTGCCCGATTCCAATTATTCATTGTAAATCTTGCGGTGCAGTGCCAGTATTGGAAGAAGATTTGCCAGTAGAATTACCAAAAGATGCAAAGTTTGATAAGCCTGGTAATCCATTAGACCTGCATCCTACATGGAAACATGTTAAGTGCCCAAAATGTTTATCTCCTGCGATACGAGAGACCGACACTTTCGATACATTTTTTGAATCATCTTGGTATTTCACTCGTTTTTGTGATAATTTGGCTAAGGGCATGACTAATAAAACAGCATCTAATTATTGGCTTCCTGTAGATCAGTATATTGGTGGTATAGAACATGCTACTTTACATTTACTTTACGCTAGGTTTTTTACTAAGGCTATGTCGGATGCAAATCATTTAGATTTACGTGAACCATTCGATAATCTTCTGACTCAAGGAATGGTTTTACATGTAACCTATAAGGATAAAAATGATAATTGGGTATATCCTTCTGACGTTAAAGAGAAGAACAGTAAATTCTTTCACGTAAAAACAGGAGAAGAAGTATTTCAAGGTAAAATTGAAAAAATGAGTAAATCTAAACTCAATGTAATTGACCTTGAAACTATGCTTAAAGATTATGGTGCAGATGCTATTAGAATGTTTATTTTATCTGATAGTCCTGTAGAAAAAGATTTAGAATGGTCTAATTCTGGTTTAGATGGTTGTAGAAAGTTTATTACACGTTTAGTCAATCTAACTGAGAAATTTCTGGAAATAAAACGGCAAAAATTTGTAGGAAGCGAACAAAGTAATGATATTCCTATGGATAATTTAAAAGTAGATAATGGTTCGAAGATAAATGATAATTTAGAATCAAACCCAAAACTACAAAGGCAAATTCATAATACAATAAATCATGTTTCAGAAGATATTCATTATTATCGTTTAAATAAGGCTATTGCAAGAATCAGAGAATTATTTAATGCAGTTAGTGACGAGTTTACTTCAAAGAAACCTAGTCTTGATTATGAATCTATTAATCAGGCAATACATATTATTGTTCAACTATTAAACCCTTTTATTCCACATATTACGGAAGAATTATGGCAACAGCTTGGCAACAAAGTTCCTTTATATAAAACTAATTGGCCAACAGCGGATTCATCAAAACTAGAATCTAATAGCTATGTCATGGCAATTCAGGTAAAAGGTAAACTTAGGGCTACACACGAATTTTTATTATCTGATTCCGATGAAGATATTAAAAAAATTGTGGCTAAGATTCCATCTGTGTCTAAGCATATTGGTAACTCTAAAATTCAAAAAATAATTATAGTGCCGAAAAAGATTGTTAATATCGTTGTATAGAAATAGCAAATAAAAAGTTGACGTAATCTGTATTATCTATCATCATAATAATCAAATTTTAACAAGAGGCATATTACATGAGATCATTATTTTTTATACTAATTATTATATTTTGTTCAGCATCAGCTATAGCTATATCTGATAAAAGTAAATCTGATAAGAGAACATCTGTGGTAAGTAAAATAAATGATAACAAGATCCAGAAAGAGATATCTTTTTTGCTAAAAAAAGAAAACGATATTCCTAATACAAAAATTACAGTTAATTCTAAAAATTCAGTTGTAGAAATTATTGGAAAAGTAGATACCAGGTTGCAAGCAAATCGTATCATTGAATTAGCTTCAAGCATTCAGGATGTAATTGATGTTAATATTGACAAGTTAGAAGTTGCAAGTAGTAAAGAGTTTTTATCTGATGCTTTAATTACGGCAAAAGCAAAAGGTAGGATTAAATATTTATCAATTAATAAAAAAATATCTACAGGCTATAAGTTGCACATCGAAACCACAAATAAAATAGTTCATATTTTAGGGAGCGTCACAGATAAAAAAGATATTGAAACAATTAAGGCTGAGATAAATAATATTGTGAATGTCGAATCTGTAAAGTTAAATATCACATGTAAATAAATATCTATGAAGCCAATTTCTATTTATATTCATTGGCCATTTTGTTTATCTTTGTGTCCATATTGTGATTTTAACTCACATTTATCTGATAAAATAGATAATCAAATTTGGATTAATGCATATAAAAAAGAAATAGATTATTTTGTAAATAAAATAAAAAATAGATCGATAAAATCTATATTCTTTGGTGGTGGTACTCCGTCTTTAATGAATCCTGGGATTGTATCTGAGATTATTCAAAAATTATCGAAGATCGGCAATATTTCTACTAATACAGAAATAACGCTTGAGGCAAATCCTAGCTCTTATGAAACTGAGAAGTTTCAAGAATTTAAATCAGCAGGAGTTAATAGAGTTTCTATAGGGGTTCAATCTTTGCAAGAAGAACAGTTGAAGATACTGGGTAGAAAACATTCAGTACAAGAAGCTATTAAAGCCATTGAATCAGCAAGTAATATTTTTGATAGATATTCATTTGATTTAATTTATTCAATCCCTAATCAGAATTTATCTGAATGGGAAAAAGAGCTTAAATTTGCTCTGTCTTTTGCAAATGGCCATATATCTTTATACCAACTAACTATTGAAAAGGGTACTCCTTTTTATAAATTATTCCGAGATGGAAAACTATTATTACCATCAAATGACATAGCCGCAAATATGTACGAATTAACTAATAGTTATTTAAAAGAGAATCAATATAAGCGCTATGAAATTTCGAATTATGCGATTAAGAACCAGGAATCTATTCATAATTTATGTTATTGGAACTATGATGAATATATAGGCATCGGACCTGGTGCGCACAGCAGATTGCATGAATCTGATAATATAAAGGCCATAGTCATGTTGCACAAACCAGAAAAATGGCTTGAATCAGTTGCAGAATATGGTCATGGTTTGCAAAGTAATATTGATTTGCAAAGACAAGAGATTATAGAAGAAGTATTAATGATGGGTACTCGTTTAGAGTCTGGAATTTTACAAGAAAAATTTATTCAAATCACAAAAAGCAACTTTAAAGATAATCTAAATTTAAAAACAACAAATCATTATGTAAAGCAAGGTTTGGTCGAAATAAATGATAAATATTTGAGATTAACCAATAAGGGATTAATGCTACATAATTATTTAGTTCCTAGAATGCTTTCTTAATTTCATTTACTATAATACCAATTTCCATTTCAAATTATGGATTAGCATTTTGCAAAATTCTAATTCAAAATGAGAAATGGTATAAGCTTTACGGATTATTATTCGTTGATTTTATCTTCGTCTATATGTGTTCTTTCATAATTTTCATGACGCATTTGCGCTTCAACGCATAAAGTAGCAATCGGCCTTGCTTTTAATCTCTTTAAACCAATTTCTTCACTGGTTTCCTCGCAATAGCCATAATCTCCACTATCAATTTTAGCTATTGCTGTTTCGATTTTGTCAATTAATTTACGATAGCGATCCCGAGTTCTGAGTTCAATAGTTGTGTCTGTTTCTACGCTTGCTCTGTCGTTAAAGTCTGGCTCGTTCCAATTTTCCTCTTTTAAGTGGTCAAGAGTCTCGCGAGACTCTTCTAGCAGCTCCTCGCGCCAATTTTGCAACTTTAGCTTGAAATAAGCAAGTTGGTGTTCATTCATATATTCCTCATCCTCAGAGGGTGTATAATTTTCTGGTAAAATAATTTCTTTCATGAGTATTTTTTATATCAAATCTTCTTATCCTTAATTCACGTTATAAAGCTAATTCGCATTTACTATGTTAATATAGCTCATAAGTAAAAATTAATGCAAGTATATTCGTATTTAAAATATAAATATAAATTTAAATTGTCTAATTAGAATTTGGATGCGCTTTGTTATATACAGATTCCAAATGCTTCTTATTAATTTTTGTATATTTTTGGGTCGAAGACAAGCTTTTATGACCAAGTAAGTCTTGAATTGACCTTAAGTTAGCTCCGTTTTCTAATAGATGTGTGGCAAAGCTATGCCTAAATGCATGAGAGCTTAAATGCTCTGGCAGCCCCAGCATTCTGCGTAATTTTATTAATTCATAGTTAAATACTGAACGTTGCAAAGGTTTACCTCGTTTTCCACGAAATATTGGTTCATCCATACTGATGGAGTAGGGGAGTTTTTCTATGTATTTTTCGGATAGTAATCTTACGCTTTCTATCCAAGGAACTAGTCTTTCTTTGTTTCCTTTTCCAGTAATTTTAATAAATTCTCTGTTGTTTAAATGTTGTTTTGTAATGGATAAAGCTTCCGAGATACGTAATCCACTAGCATAAATTAGAGTGAGTAAAGTTTTGTTACGTATATGTATCCATTCTTCATCGCCTAGTAGTTGGATGTTTTTTAAAGAAATTAGAGTTTCTTCTTCTGATAGTGCTTTGGGTAAGGTTTTAGTTTTTCTAGGGGTTTTTATAGTGAAAATAGCATGGCAATTAATATCATGCTTTTTTTCAAGGAATTTATAGAAATTTTTAACCGAGGATAAAGCGCGAGCATTAGACGCTGCATTGTAATTATTTCTGTGACGTTTAGAGAGCCAGCTTCTAATTAGTCTAATATCTACAGAGGCAATTATCTTCAATGAAACATTTTGTTCAAGGTATTCTGCAATAAAATTTAAAAAATTATTTATGTCATTTGAATATGATTCTAGAGTGTTATCAGAATAATTTTTTTGAATGTTAAGGTAATTTCTCCATTCATCAACTATTCTTACAACCTCATTTTGGTAAACATACATAATATTATTCTTCTAATTTTAATATATATAGTTCAACTTTATTTACAGCACTATACTGTTAAATAGCAATATTATTTTCCTATACAAAAATTACTAAAGATCTCTCCTAGAATTTCATCAACAGTGATTTTTCCTGTAATATTGCTAATAGCACGAATAGTCATGCGTATATCTTCTGTTATTAATATTAAATCATTATCTAAAGAAAAATTAGATAAATATTCTAATGCTTGCTCGAGCTGAGCTCTGTGTCTGGAGCGTGTTATCTGAGGAGACTCTGAAGGTTTTGCAATATTTTCTGATATTTTTATAATTTCATTCAACAGTTCATCTAGGCCAGATTGGTTTTTGATTGAGATTTGTATCGGCTTTTTTCCACGTATTTGTTGTAATAAATTATTTTGATGTAAACTAGTTTGATTTTTGCATAAATCAATTTTATTTAATAAGATAATGGTATTATCATCAATTATATTTTTAAATTCGTCATTTTCTATCTTATGTTTTGAATAATCATATTTTGAACAATCATAAATAATTATTTTAATATCAGAATCATTGGAAATTTTATATGCACGTTTGATTCCTTCCCGTTCTATTATATCTTTCGTGTTTTTATGAATACCTGCTGTGTCTTGTAGAATTATTGGATAACCACCAATATCAATGTGTCCCTCTATTACGTCTCGCGTTGTACCTGCAATATTAGAAACAATAGCTATATCTCTATTCATTAAGTAGTTTAGTAAACTGGATTTTCCAACATTGGGCCTGCCTAAGATAGCAAGTTTTAGACCGGTGCGTAATCTTTCTCCGCGATTATTGTCATTAAGATGCTCTTTAATTTCATTTGTCAGTTTTTTTATTAATTCTTTTACTTGTTCTAAAGTTTCTTCTGGAATTTCTTCGTCAGGAAAGTCAATATATGCTTCTAATAACGAAATTAATTCAAGAAGCTGTTTGCGCCATTTATCGTAGATTTTCTCTAAGCCGCCACCCATTTGTTTTATCGCTTGCCTATGTTGTAATTCAGTTTCTGAATCGATTAGATCAGCAAGCCCTTCTGCTGCAGTCAAATCCATTTTTCCGTTTAAGAAAGATCTTTTTGCAAATTCTCCAGCTTCTGCTAATCGGATATCGGGCATTTTGGTTAGGGTTGCATAGAGTAATTTTATTACAGCTAAGCTACCATGTGTATGAATTTCTGCGGAATCTTCGCCGGTAAAGCTTGAACTGCCTCTAAATAACACAACCATAGACTCGTCTATTTGTTGTTTGGTATATGGGTTATATATTTTTCGAAAATATAATTTACGTGGTTCAAATGTTTGTGCATCATCAACTAGTTTTTCTAAGATTGTAGTTGTTTTAGGTCCGGAGATTCTAAAAACAGCTACGCCAGCTTTTCCATGGGCGGAACATTGAGCAAAAATAGTATCCATTTATGTAGTCCAAATGCTTGATAGAATAATTTATTTCTTATATTATAGTTGTAGTTTGTAAATTTATAAAGCTATAAAGAGATAGTAATTTTATGGTCAATGATGTAGATATTAAGAATTCACTGGCTCTTAGCCGCTTGAATTGCAAAATTAATGATTTTAGCTCTGAAATTTTAGATATAGTAGAGGCTGAAAATAAAGGCGAGTTATATAAAAAATTTGTCAGACAATTCTTAAAATATATCCCGGTTGATTATAGATCACGTGATAAAATTAATTTATTTGGTGATTTTACTGATGAAGCTTTTAAGTTTTTTATGCAGCGCCCTATAGGCAAACGGAAAATAGAAATTCATGCTACACATTTTCAGAATGATCCATCTATAACAATATTAATTTCTGCAGAAAACAGGCCTTTCATTATTGATTCTTTAAACAGCTTGCTTCTTAATCTTAATCTGCAAACGGTTTTTACTTTTCATCCTGTTATTTCAACAATCAGAGATGATAATGGTAAGTTGCAGAATATTGCTGATAAAGGCGAGGGGGGAATAAACGAATCTTTGGTGTATATAAAAGTTCTTGGTTCGTTTGATGATGATAAGATACAATTAATTAAATCTGAAATCAATAATATTATTGATTTAGTCGATTATACTTATAATTGCTGGCAAGATTTACTCAATAAGATTATCAATATAACTACTGATATTATACATAATAAAGATATATATGAAAAAACATCTCTGCCAGCAGAAGAAACATTAGATTTTCTTAATTGGTTACAAAAAAATAACATTACTTTTCTTGGTGCTGTTGATTTTGACGCAGAATCTAAAAGTCTAATTAGCGAAAAGGGTGTTAAAGATGTTTGGCAAAATAATTTGGATGAAATATCTACAATTATTGAATTTTCTAAAAGTAAATATTATTGCAATAAGCTTGCTATGCTTGGTAAGATTAACAAATTATCACCAGTGCATCGCAATGTTTTGGTAGATTATATTTTAGTAAAAAATCTAGATAAAGACGGAGTATATAAATCTGGTACTATAATTTTTGGTTTATATGGAACCGCGATTTATTTTCAATCAATTAAGAATGTTCCTATCTTGCGGGGAAAGATGAATTATGTTCTGAATGAGTCTGGTTTCCCTTTAACTGGTTATAATGCCAAAAAGATAAAGAATATTATCGAGTCATTACCGCGTGATATATTGATCCAGATTGACGAGGAAGATCTATATTGTATGTGCATACATATGTTATCTAGTATGCGCAGTCAGAAGTTAAAATTATTCGTTCAACAAGATTGGTCGAATTCTTTCATTAACGTTATTATTTTCTTGCCAAGAGATCGACTAACTCCAGAAGTATATAATTCAATTTGTAGCTATTTGAATGAAAAATTTGGCAGTAAAATTATCGCAGATAATATTACTGTTGTAGCTCAAGATTTTTCTCATTTATTTGCTACCATTGCAATTGATGATATTTCTAAATTGAATTTTTCTCATAGCGAAATGGAGTCTGATTTAGTTAAAATAACAACTAATTGGTCAGAGGGGTTATTGCATAAATTATGTGAAGAGCTGGGAGAGTATGAGGGCGGTATTCGTCATAGAGAAATAGAACCATCATTTCCTGCTGAATATAGGCATAAATTTAATGCTGATATTACCATAGAGGATGTGCATTATCTAGAAAAAGCTTCTATAGATAACAGATTATTATTTAATTTGGTTCAAGGTCAGGATCAGGTAACGCAAGGTCAGGTGGTTAAGGGTAATGATCAGGTAGTGCAAGGTCAAGGGCAAGAAAATGAATTTATTCTAAAATTTTACAGTCCAGAAGTGAACTTAACCTTATCGGACACTTTGCCATCTATCGAAAATTTGGGATTTATTGCAATAGATGAGCAAAGTTTTGCTATTAAAGAGTCGCCCGATTTTAAACGAAGTTGGATTTATGAATTTAGGCTCTCTAGCCCTATTAATATTAATGTTCCATTTGCTCAATTAAAAGAAAATATCGAAGAAGCTCTCGAGAAAATGAGCAACGGTTTGCTGAGCAATGATGCACTAAATAAGCTTTTAGTGTTGTCTGGCTTTGATTGGATGCAAGTTAGGTTATTAAAGTCACTTACTCGCTACCTTCATCAGACTGGGTTTCTGTATGGGAAAGATTATGTTCAAGAAACATTAATTAAGCATAATAAATTTGCAGAAATGTTGGTAGATTTATTTGAAGCAAGGTTAAATCCAAAAACTTGTTCCAAGCAAAAAGTAGGTGCGGTATCAGATTGTATGAACGATTATTTAGATTCTGTAGCTAGCAGTACCGAGGATAAAGTTTTACAAAATATGCGTTATATTATCGAGTCTATTACTAGAACTAATTTTTATCAAAATACTAAAGCAACAACAGAAATTGACAGTAAAACAGAATTTGAATCTGGAATTAAAAATTATTTATCATTTAAGTTTGATTCCAGCAAAGTCCCAGATTTACCATTACCATTACCTTATGCCGAGATTTTTGTATATTCAAATGACTTTGAGGCCATACATTTGCGTGGTGGTAAAGTAGCAAGGGGAGGGGTTCGTTGGTCCGATCGAGGTGAAGATTATAGAACAGAAGTTCTTGGATTAATGAAATCACAAATGACAAAAAACACAGTAATAGTTCCAGTTGGTTCTAAAGGTACTTTTTATGTTAATTTCTCTCAAGGGCAAATGTCAAGAGAAGAATACATGCAAAAAGTAGTATCTTGTTACCAAAATTTCTTAAGAGGTCTTCTAGATATTACTGATAATTTGATAGATGATAAGATAGTACACCCTGCTAATACTATAATATATGATGATGCAAATCCTTATCTTGTAGTAGCAGCAGATAAGGGAACAGCAAGTTTCTCGGATTATGCTAATTCTGTATCGAATGAGTATAATTTTTGGCTCGGTGATGCTTTTGCTTCTGGTGGATCAGTTGGTTATGATCATAAGAAAATGGGAATTACTGCAAAAGGTGCATGGATTTCAGCTAGGTCACATTTTTTAGATATGGGAATTGATATCCAAAAAGATCCATTCACTGTTGCTGGAATTGGTGATATGTCTGGTGATGTATTTGGTAATGGTATGTTATTATCAAAATCTATAAAATTAGTTGCTGCGTTTAATCATCAACATATTTTTCTAGATCCAGATCCAGATTGCAAAATTAGTTATAAAGAAAGAGAGCGTTTATTCAAAACTCCCCGCACTAGCTGGCTTGACTATAATCCTGAGTTGATTTCAAAAGGTGGGGGCGTTTTTGAAAGATCTACTAAGATTTTGCATATTTCCAAGGAAATACAAAAATTATTAGATTTAGAAACGGATAAAATCACCCCAGATAAGTTGATTAAATCTATTTTACAATCGCGTGTAGATTTATTATGGAATGGAGGTATTGGAACTTATGTTAAGGCGTCAACAGAAAATAATATTGATATTGGTGATAAAGCTAACGATGTTTTACGTGTAGATGGTAAAGATGTTCGTGCTAAAGTAGTTGCAGAAGGCGGAAATCTTGGACTATCCCAACTTGGTAGAATAGAATATTCACTAAATGGTGGGCGCATTAATACTGATTTTATCGATAATTCTGCAGGTGTTGATTGTTCAGATCATGAGGTGAATATTAAAATCGCTCTTAATAGTGCTGTAGTTACTAAAAAAATCACAATGCAGGAGCGTAATGATATTTTAGAACAAATGACTGGAGCCGTAGAGAAATTAGTTTTAATAGATAATTATGATCAGAATTTGGCTTTAACTATTTCGCAGCTTTCTAATACAGTTAATATTGAGTCATTTAGTCAATTGGCGCAAGAATTAGAAAATGAAGGGTTGCTTGATAGTAAAGTAGAGTTCTTGCCAAACAAGTCCGAACTGTCAAGGCGCATTATTTCTAATGAAGGTATGACAAGATCAGAAATAGCTGTTCTATTATCCTATAGTAAAATGTCTTTAGATCTGGAACTATCTTCTGCTAAGCTTGATGACAAATATTTCGACAAATACTTATTCGAATATTTTCCCGAAAGAATGCGAGAGAAATTTAAATATGAAATAGAAAACCATCCTCTGCGCGCAGAAATCATTCGTACAGTCATAACAAATAAATTAGGCAATAAACTTGGCGGACCGTTAATTAGCTCTATAAAAAGAGAAACAGGTGGGCTTTCTTGTACTATTGCAAGGGCGTATGCTGTGATTACTGAAGTGTTCGAACTAGAGCTTTTATGGAATAAAGTAGTTAATCTTGGCAATTCAGTAGATATTACAATGAAAGTAGAGATGTTCTCAGATTTGGCGCGCATCATGAGAAGGGGAATTAGTTGGTTTGTTATTCATGGCAAACACCCTATCAATATTAATAATAATATTGCTGAGTTTAATAAACAAATTGAAGCATTAAACCATATTGTAGACCGATTATTAGTCGGTACTATTAAAACAAGATTTTTCAGTAGAATTGAGTATTATGTGAATTCAGGAGTAGATAAAAAATTAGCAAAATCTATAGCGACTTTAGAAGTTATGGTATCTGCTTTTGATATTATCCATATTGCTAAACAAACAGGTGCTAAAAATAAGGATATAGCTAATTTATATTTTGAGGTTGGTGATTTATTTAGTATAGATTGGCTAAGGCAATCTTGTGATACTCAAATAGATGAATCTTATTGGAACAGACTTTCAATTCAATCTTTGAAAGATGATTTTTACGATAAACAGAGACGTTTAGTGACTATAATTTCTGTAGATTTACAACAAAATGCAAAATTAGAATCATGGTTGCAAGAAAACTCTATTGCTGCTAGTATTTTTACCAATTTTGTAAAAGATATAAAAATGCAAGAAGTTGTTAACCTTAATATGATTATACTTGCTAATAAGAAATTAGAAATCTTTTTAAGAAAATTAAAGGTAGGTTAGTGGGTTCTGATTTAAAAGAGACAAGAGAAAAGTTGGGCTATACGGTGCAGGAGGTTGCAGAAGCTTTAAAGATCCGTAAACAGTATATTATTAGTTTAGAAGAAGGTTCAACAGAAGATATTCCAGGTCAAGTTTATGTTGCTGGATATACTAAAATGTATCATGAGTTTTTGGGGATTCCTTATAAAGATAAAAGCAAAAAAAATGCCATTGTTAAACCTACAAAATTTTCAAGAATAAAAAATAAAATTAACAATGCTAATAATAGTAATATTAGTGTAAGATGTATAATATTATCGTCGATCTTAATTTTAGCAGCTGTAGTAGCTTTATATGCATTTTTAATCTTACCACCTGCTAATTTAATAGAAGAAAATCTAGAAAGCGATACAGATATAGAACAAGACATAAAACAAGATATACAGAAAGAACAAGACATATATATAGATAATTATAATGCTGATAACAAAACAACAATTGATTGGTACAATACATAAAATTAGCGAAAAAATAGATAAGCTTAATATTAAATTGGTTAACCAAGAAAAAAAGATTAAAGAACTTGAACTTCACAATCAAGCATTAAATAAGAATCATCAAAATACTTTAAATCAGATAAAAGAATACATTAAAGAGCTAGAGAAAATTAGAAATCATTATGTCGATAATAACAATAACACTGGATAATAAAAATTTTAAACTATCCTGTTCAGAAGATAGTAAAAAACAGATAGAATTATTGGCAGAAAAACTAGATTATGCAATTGAGGATACGAAAAAGAACAACCCCGCAGCTTCTTTTGAATTAGCTTTAGTTATTACGGCTCTTGGTCTTATAAATGATAAATTATCGAAATCAGAGGAAACTGCTGGTGATGTTCTAAAGAATGCTAATTCTGATTTCCAAAAGTTATTAACATCAGTTTTTTCTGAGTTAAATTTAGTTGCAGAAAAACTTGAAAAATGTTAATAATTAAACTTGAGGCTGCTTAGTGCGTTAGGTTTGATATAAATCCTCCGGACTATAATTATTTTATTCGGGATTGGTCTCTGATTTACATCGTGGTGTAATTATTGCCAAGCCCACCTATCTTTAAGGTTCTACGAAGATGAACTTGCTCTGACGGCTAAAGTGGTCTTGTTTTTAAACTATAGTGAATCATGTTCTTTGTAGCGATTCTAAAGATATAGTAATTTGAGTTGAATTATCCTATATTTCTACATTGGCTTTGTAAAATTATTTGTCACCTTTTTTATCTTTAAATGGGATATATATGCATAGTTCAACGTATATTTACTATACAAGTTAAAAAACTAAAAAGCTAAAAACTAAATTAAAGAATCCGGAACTTTTATATAAGCTAATTCAACTCAAATTACTATAGATTTGTATAGAGTGTGAATTTAATGCTTATACCATTTCTCATTTTAATTATATATTAGCATTTTGCGCTGATTCTTCTGTGATCACCTATCTATATAAGCTGTGCAGCATTACCTTAAAAATGCAAACATCTAATTCAAAATGGGAATGGTATAAATCATCTTCTTACATCATAAAGAAATCATCCACGTAACTATCGTTTTCTTCGTATTCCATAGAAAGTAAATCATCTTCTTCCATTACAAAGAAATCATCCGAATCATCCGAATCATCTTCTTCCATTACAAAGAAATCATCTATTTCAACAGAGGACTCTGAGAGAGAGGGGGTTAATTCGTGGTTATTATTACCATCATCAGTACAATTATCTTCGATACTATTCTTAGCGACAAGCTTATACGTTTCATCTAGATCAATCTGAGGAATCTCGTCATCTGCGGGATCAGCTTTTAATATAGTTTCACGCTCTTCAAACAATGCTTGATTTATATTGTCGAATTCTTTAAAAAGCTTATTTATATTTTGTAATTGTTGCTCGGAAGATTTTTCAATAATATTTTTTATTACAAATCTACCGCAATTTACGTTATCAAAAACCCCTTGCTCGCCTGTATATATGCTTTTTAGTTTTGTATTAGTATCAGGGAATGCTTTTTTTATCATCAACTCTATATTATCTAAAGAGTATAAAGAGCTTTCTCCTCCTTTAGAGTCTGTATGTAATGCTTTTACCAAAGCCCCGTTTTCAACGTCTAGCTCTAGTAATGTGTAGTGTCCTCTCTTCAATAGATTGAAAGCATATTTTTGACTTTGTCCAATTGGAACAAATATTTTGTATGTTTGTTTATCATTTAGATTGTTTTTGACAACAGATAATACTTCATCTAAAGTTTCTTTGTATTCAGAGAGACTTTGAGGCTTAAGATAGTCATTAACGGTTGCTGTTACAATTATGTTTTTACCATTTATACTTTTTTTGTATGCCATATTATCATTTATAACTTCACCTTTAATGCATACGGGTTTTTTGTCGGTTAAAGCATCGTCTTTATTAAAACCTAGCTTTTTCAACAAAACATTTTGCATATACATTTGATTGGTTCGTAAAAAATTGTTGCCTATAAATTTATTATAAGTATTTTTAAAAGTATTTTTAATACTGTACTTGACTGACGAAGTAAAAGAGCTAGTGCTCCAAAAATTTCTAAACATAATAATTTTT
>JAHDGL010000059.1 GCA_020627625.1 Alphaproteobacteria bacterium
GAATTCTAGCTTTTTTTGCTTTTGCTAAACCTAATAAATTATGAGTTCCTAATGATCCAACTTTTAAAGTTTGAATAGGTATTTTTAAATAATCTATTGGACTTGCTGGAGAAGCAAAATGCAAAATATAATCTAAATCTCCTTGTATTTTTATAAACTGTGTGACATCATGCTCTATAAAATCAAAATCATTATTAAGGTGCTCAATGTTTTTAAAATCACCAGTAATAAAATTATCCATTCCTATAACATGAAACCCTTCAGCAATAAATCGATCACTTAAATGAGATCCTAAGAAACCTGCAGCTCCAGTAATTAAAACACGTTTCTTTTTAGTCATTATCTTCCTATTGAAATATATTGGAAACCTTCACTTTCAACATCTTTTACATCATAAAGATTGCGGCCATCAAAAATAACTTTTCCCTTCATTAATGTTTTCATTTTATAAAAATTTGGTGTTCTAAATATACTCCATTCTGTAGAAATAACTAATGCATCGGCATCATTTAATGCATCGTACATGCTTTTAGAAAGGTTAATTGTACTCCCTAATTTTCTTTCTACATTTTGCATTGCTTCAGGGTCATAAGCGGTTATTTCACAACCAGCTTCAAGAAGGCTTTCTATCATATATAATGAAGGTGCCTCTCTAATATCATCAGTTTCTGGCTTAAAAGCTAAGCCCCATATAGCTATTTTTTTTCCTCTTAAGTTTTCATTAAAATAAGATTTAATTTTTGGTATCAATACCACTTTTTGTTTCTGATTAACACCTATGACTGCCTCTAAAATTTTAAAATTATAATTATTTTCCGCTCCCGATTTATGCAGTGCTTTGACATCTTTGGGAAAACAAGACCCCCCATATCCTATTCCAGGAAAAAGAAATCGTTTGCCTATTCGAGAGTCTGTACCCATTCCTATTCTAACTTTATCCACATCTGCCCCTACTTTTTCACAAAAGTTAGCAATTTCGTTCATAAAAGTAATTTTTGTAGCCAAAAATGCATTTGACGCATATTTAGTTAACTCGGCAGATTTTTCATCCATTACAATTATTGGATTTCCAGATCTAACATAGGGCTTATATAATTTTTGCATTAAAGCTATTGCACGTTTACTAGTAGATCCTATCACAATTCGTTCTGGCTTTAAAAAATCATCTACAGCAAACCCTTCTCTTAAAAACTCTGGATTAGAAACAACATCGAAATCAACTTTAGCATTTTTGGCTATCGCTTGGTAAACCTTACCTGAAGTGCCTACAGGTACTGTACTTTTATCGATTATAACTTTATAAGAGTTTATTAGTTTTCCAATATTATCTGCAACGCCTATAATATATTTCAAGTCTGCTGAACCGTCTTCATCCTCAGGTGTTGGTAACGCTAAAAAAATTAAATCGCCATGGGACAACCCTTTTTCTAATGAAGTAGAAAATCTAAGCCTATTTGCTTTTATATTGCGCTCAAATAAAACATCTAGGTGAGGTTCATATATTGGCACCTTACCTTCCTGCATTTGTTTTACTTTATCTTCATCTATATCTATACATAGCACATCATTTCCTGTTTCAGCTAAACAGGTGCCTGTTACTAAACCAACATATCCAGTTCCTATAACTGCTATTTTCATATATTAAGATTCATTGTTTTATATTAATAATATTGTTAAAAACTAATAGCAACTAATTTATACCATATTGGACATTTTCGAATGCTTACTATACTATTTTTTTATCGAATTTTTCATAATCTGAATTCATACTCAAAAATTCTGGTACAATTTCTTTCATCTTCTTCACTATTTTATTTTTATCTCTATTCTTTGCACTAAGAACTAAATCAGATATTGAATTGTCTATGTTATCATAATTATAAGTTTCTACTTTAGCAATCATAATTTTTTCATGATAAGTAGGTAATGTCTTAGATTTTTCGGTTAACAATTCTTCATATAATTTTTCTCCAGGTCGAAGTCCTACAACTTTTATATCTATATCCTTGTATGGAATATAACCAGCTAATCGAATGATTTTTTTGGCTAAATCTATAATTTTAACTGCCTCACCCATATCGAAAATAAAAATTTCACCGCCATTCCCCATAGCGCCAGCTTCAATTACCAATTGACAAGCTTCGGGTATAGTCATGAAATAACGAATAATATCTGGATGAGTTATTGTAAGTGGCCCCCCTTCTTCTATCTGACGTTTAAACAATGGTACAACTGATCCATTAGAACCCAAAACATTGCCAAACCTTGTGGTGACAAAATTGGTTTTAGAGTTGTTCTCTTTCTTTAGTTTATCCTGTAAGGCCTGAACGTATATTTCTGCAATTCGTTTAGAAGCCCCCATTACATTGCTTGGATTAACCGCTTTATCAGTAGACACCATTACAAATTTCTCTATCTTATATTTCACAGAACAATCTGCAATATTTTTAGTCCCTAGTATATTAGTAAAAATAGCTTCAGAAGGGTAAGATTCCATTAAAGGCACATGCTTATATGCAGCAGCATGATATACTAATTGGCATTTGTGCTTTTGAAAAAGATCATCTATAATTTTAGGGTTCCGAACATCGGCAATCACGGCTTCAAAAGATAAATTTGGAAAGCTTTGTTTTATTTCTAATTGAATTTGATATAATGGTGATTCTGCCTGATCTAAAATGATTAATTTCTTTGGCTTATAACTTGCTACCTGCCTTACAATTTCACTTCCTATTGAACCAGCTCCTCCTGTTACAAGTACACATTTATTATAAATTTCTTTAGCAACTAATTTATTATCTAACTTTATAGGTTCACGACCAAGAATATCTTCAATCTGGATTTTTTGAATTTGATTAGACAAACTTTTATTACTTTCGATATCTGATAATAGTGGTGCCCTAAATACTTTAAGATTGTATTCTAAACAATTATCTACAATACTTATACTTTCCTCTTTTGTTAACAAATTATCTGCAAGAATTAATGCTTGAGCTTGATAAGCCCTTAAAATAACAGCTATTTTTCTTTTAGGGTATATTATTGGAAGTCCTAAAATCTCTTTGCTCTTATTTTTCCCTCCTTTATCAACAAAACCTAAAACTCGATATCGTATCGGTTTCTCAGAGCACAATGCACTAGCTATTGCTATTGCATTTTCTCCTGTTCCATATACTAATACATTAATTTGAGAATCTGCGTTTAAATAGTTAAAATAAACATCAAACACTTGTTTAACTAAAATTCTAAATAAAAATAAACCACAAAAAGATATTACTGCATACACAAATAATTCTGGCAGCATAAACCATTCTTCTTCAGTAACAATAAAATAAGCATAGTATATTACTAGAATTGTTAATAAGGTTGCTAATGTTGCTAAAAAGAACTTTGTAGCATCTATAAAGGTTGAATGCCTAATTAAACCTGCATAAGTTCTAAACAATATAAAAAACAAAACATTTATGAAAATAATAATATATTCTTGTTTTGACGGGAAAAAAGAATAATAACTAACATGTTGTATGTTACTAATTATTAATTTAGTAAGCATTAATGCTATTACCAATATAGTAGTATCAAAACAAAGTATAGCCCATCTTGGCAAATAATTTATTTTCTTAAAATCTATTTTTTTTCGGCTAGATTTTAATACCTGTAATATAGCTTGATTTATTTTTTTAAGCATTAAAGCGTATAATTATTTAACAAATATCTTAATTATATCCCAAAATACAATAACCTATACATTGTTATGTTTTGTTTATGCTATTAAAATTGAATTATAAATTCTTTTATTGTTTCACTAATTCTAGCTATATCATTTGCTGATAAATTAGATCCACTGGGTAAACACAGACCTTTTTTAAATAAAATTTCACTTTCCCCATTGCCATAATAATCACAGTCTTTAAATATAGGTTGTAAATGCATTGGCTTCCATAATGGCCTCGATTCAATGTTTTCTTTTTCTAATGCTAACCTAAACTCTTCGACTGAAAATCCTGTTTTTTCCTTTTCAATTATAATACAACTCAGCCAAAAATTAGAATAATAGTCTTGATTTAATTCTTGCATAACTGTTATGCCATCTATTGATTTAAAAAGCTCCAAATACATAGTATTCATCTTTCGTCTAAGGCTAATATGTTTATCAAGAACCTCCATTTGCCCTCTTCCTATCCCTGCACTAATATTACTCATTCTATAGTTATATCCAATTGTAGTATGCTCATAGTGCGGTGCTTTATCTCTTGCTTGAGTGGCATAAAAAATAGTTTTTTCTTTATCAACTTCATCTCGACAAACCATTGCACCTCCTCCTGATGTTGTAATAATTTTATTCCCGTTAAATGATAAAATTGAAAACACGCCAAATGTTCCGCATTTCCTTCCTTTATATTTAGACCCTAATGCTTCTGCTGCATCTTCAATTATTGGAATATCATATTTATCAGCTACTTTTAAAAGCTCATCTATTTTGGCAGGCATGCCATAAAGGTGAACTATAATAATTGCTTTAGGTTTTTTGCCTTTCAATATTCTATCCTTAATCGCTTTATCTAAATGATTGGGGCACATATTCCATGTGCCTAATTCACTATCAACAAAAATTGGAATAGCTCCAACATAAGTAATAGGATTTGCAGAACCACAAAATGTAAATGTTTGGCATAATACCTCATCCCCATTGCCAACTCCTAATTGCACTAAAGCTAAATGTATTGCTGCTGTTCCTGAAGATAAACATGCTACATTGCTTTTTTCTTCTAAATATTCTTCTAGATCATTTTCAAAACCTGTTACATTTGGTCCTAATGGCGCTATCCAATTGGTATCAAAAGCTTCTTTAATATATTCTTGTTCATTACCACCCATGTGTGGTGAGGATAACCATATTTTTGATTTCATCTAACTAATAACTGTTTTAATCATATATTTAAAGTCATTAAGTATATGATAGTTGTTTATATACTCTTTATTTATTTTAACCTTTAAAGGCCATATTATATCTCTATTATATGCTTCTGGATCTTCTTGTTTTTCCAAAAGCGTTTCTTCATTTCTAAAATATAACGTAGCGGGTCCAGTTATTCCTGGTTTAACCGTTAAAATAATTCTGTCGTCCCCCTTTAATTTATCAGCAAAACCTGGTACGTCTGGCCTAGGCCCTACAACACTCATATTTCCTATCAATACATTAATAAATTGCGGAAGTTCATCTAATTTAAAGTTTCTAATATACTTTCCTACTTTAGTTATTCTTGGATCATTTTTAATAGTTACTGTTGAAGTATAATGTGGTATCTTCAACATTGTTCTTATTTTATATATATAAAACGG
>JAHDGL010000060.1 GCA_020627625.1 Alphaproteobacteria bacterium
GTGAATTTGAACTTAGGAAAATATAAAAAACTAGAATTAAAAACGATAAAAGAGAAAAAAGATTTACAGGGACTTCGGGTTTTGTTAAAAACTCACAAAGAAAAAAACATTGTAGATACCAACAATTTCTTAGAATCTATCAAGAAAATTCATTTAACAAAATATAAAAAAGTTTTAAGTAAATTCATAAATGAGGAGGCGGTATTAAAAAATGATTTTAACGCCGCAGTTCAAATTGTATTTCGTGGTAATGATGAAGCGCAATCGGCTTGGAACGAAGCATATTTAAAATTTAAAAAAGAAATGTTTTCTTTAAAACAAGACCAGTTAGTACAGGTTAAATATGCAGTTGAATCTATTAAGGACTTACAAAATATAGCGCAAAAAGTTTATGATGGAGATAGATTTAATGTAGATAATAACAAAGTTGCTGTGATCGCCTGTGAAATGCAATATGGTTTGTGTGCCAATAACATAAAATCAATAACACACTTTATCGATAGAATGTATGACTACAATGATAAAACCTTATACTTTATTTGTTGGCCGCATCCAATAAAAGAAACTCAACAAATTTTAGATCATATGATAATTGTCAGAAATGATTTATTTCATTTTGAAAGGCTTTTTAGAGGAGATCCTTGTCTTGAAATGCATAAATACATTTGGTTTTCTAGTATAACAAACTTAACTCATGGAATGTTCTTTTCAGAAGGAATTGAGGTATCTTCAAGAGGTGTTTCAAGAAAATCAATGACTAGCGAATCAAACCTGATAAAGTTAGAAAAATATTTGGAAATATTAAAAACGAGCATTGAGAAAGATCTTTCTGATACAATCGATGTTTACAAAATTATAATTGGTAGCAATGCAGAAATTCCAAAAACATCCGAAGATTCTGAAGAATATTATATGCCTATGGAAGCCACTGGTCCTCAAAGTCCTGCATTTTATGAAAAAGATGAAAAACCTATCGCAAACAACTTTGAAAACATTAGTTTGCTTCCAGAAACATCCGAAGATTCTGAAGAATATTATATGCCTATGGGAGCGACTGGTCCTACATGAAAATGAAATAATTAGACAACAAAATGAGGATGAAATTAACACTGCCTAACTTGCTCCATACACAACTTTTGACAATAGCTCAGGAATTGACTATTAGGGGGTCTTTGCTTTTTAGTATGAGAATTTTCTGAGAGGGCTCTAGCCCACTGTTTTACTGGTGTTGAAGGAGGGTAGAAATTTAAAAATATAGTAAGAGCTATCCTTTGTAACCCTTATAAATAAAGGCTTTTTGTGGAAATGGTGATTTTCTTTGGCTCTGTTGAAATAAGTGTGTAAGTTCAAAATACTTAAGCAATTAGCTCTTCTAGCTTACGAAATATCAGCTGACAATAAAGAGCTCATATTATTGGCACTTGGTACTCATGAAAATTTTTTTAGATCTCTATAAAAATAAATTGTTCATTTTTCGATTTATAGCAGATCAGCATATGGAGTGTTATCTTCAATATAAAGTTGATCAAAGCCAGCAATTAGATTTGATGCGATTAAATCTGCAGAAAAGTTTTGTAGCAAAGCTGTGCTCGTCTTTAAAGTTAATTCATTTAATGATGGATCAGATTCTCTTTGTAATATATCTTCTATAACATCTTGTGCTGTAATAGGTGATGTTTTAGCTTTAACATTGAATTTCTGAGATCCGGCATAAAAATGTGTTCTCTTGCCTATTTCTTCTTCTAAAGGAGATAAAATTTCATTTGCTTTTAACCCATATTGACCACCAAGAAAGACTATACTATTTTCGAATTGTTCTATCACCTCTTTTTCATCAGTACACATACCCCATCCAGTATATAATATGGTATTATGAGTAAGTAAATTAATTAAAGCAGAAGCGTTATTAGCCCAGCCCTTTTCATCATATTTAATAGCATATTTTATTTGATTAAAAACAAGAGGTAATTCATTTTTGTTTACATCAAGATATAAATCTATAGGTAGTTTTTCTGGAACGTTGCTATCTATAGAATCAACCAAATGTTGTAACGTAGATTTTTGCTGCAATTGTACAGAATTACTATGCTTCTGCAAACCTTCAAAAATACTATCGATAAGACCTTCGTTATAATTACCAAGAGTTTTTATTTTTTCCTCTATGTTTTGTTTTTTTTCTCTAGTAATTTTATTAATTAGTTGTTGTATGTTTTGTTCTAGCTGTTCATCATCACTATTTACAATAGTTTGCAAATCATCATTGGTAATAATTTCATTTACGGCAAATTTTTTATTTAAAATTAGCGCTAACAATCCATATGACGATACTTTACCAACTATAACTAATCTAGTATCTGGTAATTTTTTAACCTCTGACTCCTCATGATATATATCTTGTATTATTTTGAGAGCATATTTAAAACCCTTACCTTCTCTGATTAAACCAAATATTCCTATATTTAATGGCTTATTATCAAAATTAGTATTCATATCATCAGAACTAGGTATCGTAGGAGGAACCCTAGTTACACGTGCTTTAGAAGATAAATCATATTTATCACAATTATATTGAAATTTTAGAACCTGGCTGTTTTGTGCTTCATCTAAAGCTAGATCATCACCAACCGGGTTAAAAACAATACCAGTAAGTTCAAATTTGCCTTTAGATGTTATATCAAGATTTTGTCTTACGCCCCATTCTAATATTAAAGGTGATTTAATGCTGGGCGAGGCATTAGTCGTTATATTATTGATTTTATAACGAACTTCTCCTTTTTTAAACCTAATTTCGCCAATAAACATATCACATTTTAAAGAACTTATTTCTCTATTAACATAATAGGATATTATATTTTCACTACATAAATACTGATTTTCGCTCAATGAATATCTTGATTGCAACGCTAATAATTGTTTTTGTTGCTCTTCATTTGGCAGATTTTCTAAAAAATCACATATATTTTCTATAAATATACTGTGATTAGCGTGGACCGTGGCTATTTTTTTATCTTGTTCGCTAAAAAATAAAACTAAGTCAGATTGAAAGAAGTAATGGTGCATTATAGACTGCAGCCATTTGCGATGATAATTTAATTCATATTCATGACAAGTAATGCATATTTTATAACCAGCTTCTTTTAAAGTACCTATATCTTCTGGAGAAAATAAAAAGCCAGTTTCTGGCGCTCTGAGTTGTATATTGACTATATCATTTTCACTACTTTTGCGATTTTTTATATATTGTATTACTGTACTTACCAGCTGTTTTCTTTCTTTATTATTATAAAAAGTTTCTAAAGCATCATAAAAATTTTTGCCACCAATGCCTTTATTTTCCTGAATATCTGAGAATAATCTGTAAGCACTCTCTACATTATAATTATTTATGTTCTCTGCTCTAATATACTCTGCTTCGTAATTTATTTTAGCAGCATTGTTAATCGCATCTGCGATTATTGTACAGTAATCATAATCACCTGTATCCTTTTCACTAAATGGAAAAGAAGTGATAAATATTTTTTTCTTCATTTAATTCTTAAAATGTTTCTAATGACTTTCTATTGAGTATGGTATATTATGATTGCCAATTAATACTAAAAGCTCACCTTCCTCGCCAGAGGATAAATCGGCCTCATAAGATGCTTTATTTAACATGACCTCCAATACTCTATCATGTTCCGATAAAAAGCTTATTACATCCATCCCTCCAAGATTTACAAGAGACATATCAGCACCAAGTTCATATAATTTTTTTAAACATAATATTTTATTTTTTTGAGCAGCAATCATAGCTGGAGTATCACAGCCAGCCGAGTAAGCATTTATGTTAACATGATGCTCTTGCACCAATAACTCCGCTACATCAGTTGCGTTATAAGCAGCAGCATAATGCAGAGGAGTCCAATCATCGACATCAGTTGCTTGCTTTAGACCAGGTTTTTCTGCTAGAATCCTTTTAACTAGCTCTATATCATTTTCTTTAACTGCTTTAAATAGATCTTGTAATTCATACATAGAAAATCTCCATAAAATTCTTGTTCACCCAATAAATGGATACTTAATTAGGACATTAACATTTTTTAATATAAAAATCAAGTGTTTTTTTCTGTTTATTCAATACCTAAATTATTTAAGTTAGCAATTTCTTCTGAGTTGTTTATAAACTTACTTGATTTGTTCGCAGGCGAGTCATTATTTTCATTAGGTTTTGTATTTATTTCAACATCTTCTTCCAGCTTCTGTTTTGCTTGTTTCAAATCCGTTATACCACTTTTAATACTCACAAATCCATCTTCTTTTTCTGGAATATCAGCTTCAGGCGTTTGCATTTTACTCAGGCGCACATCGGGATCAGGAAGTAGAGTATAACATTCACCGACAGCAAGGCTAGCAAGATCACTATATTCGACTAGATTCTTCTTTTGTTCTTGTTCGTTATAGCTAACACCGTCTCGAAATTCATTAGCACCGAAGGATACGTTCTTTTGTTGTTTAATAATAGTTTTCATTCCGCACATAGAGCTAAACATTTTACCAATAGCTGATTCATTGTTTCTGAAGAAGAAGTTGCTACCAAACTGACCAAATATCACCGAGCCATCATATTGACCGTAATTTGAGTATAGTTGATTCAATGATTGCAGAGCTGCAATCACGCAGGCTCCGTATTTTCTACCTTCTGCCATGAGTGGTGATAGCGCTGGTAGTTTACCAAGGGCTGCAAGTTCATCAATAATAAACCAGCATTTTCTACCCTTATCAATACCAATATCCATAAGCTGGGATAGGCTAAGATTAGCAAGACAGGCAATAAGCGGTAGAGTTAATTCTCTAGAACTTGGCTTAGTGGCCAAGAATATCCATGGCTTTTTATCTTCTGT
>JAHDGL010000061.1 GCA_020627625.1 Alphaproteobacteria bacterium
ACAACATCGCATCCCAACAAATGTTGGGAAAGCGAATCTATAATATGAAAAAAATTATAATACCAATACTAACTATCTTTTTATTGCAACAAGCTTCAGCTAATATTACAAAGACAACAAATGATCTTACAAGACTAAAAAAAGAACATACAGCACTTGTGCCGAATGATTACACATTAAAATCTACAAAATTTTTAGACCAAATATTTATTAGCACCTGGTATGACCTAGAGGATAATCAGTATGATACAGAAACAGGATACACTCATCTTGGATATAACAATAGATGCATAGGCGTGCATGGCGACCAATATTGCAAATATCAAGAAATTATCAAAAGATTATATTATTCTCCAGAAGAAATTCCATTAGGCGCTCTTGTAATAGATGAATATGGATACCATAAAGATTTCTCAACTATGATAATGAATTCTCATAAAATAGAACTGAGTACTGCTAATTTTTTTAGTGCATTTAATGCATGGTCTACAGAAGGTATTTGGAATCAAGTGTTTTTTCAAGATATGAAAAAAGCTATAACAGAAGATGTAAAAACACTAAAAGAATATTATAGTAATACAAACAGCTTAAATACACATGCTAAAAATGCTGATAGTCTTTTTGCATATTATTTATATACTTATACAAATTTTAAATCTTATACAAATAAAATAGTTAATATTATTAGCGTTGCAAAAAGGGATGCTAAAAAATTAAAAACCTTATCGAAAGGTCTTTCTAATAAAGAAAAATCTGAATTACTATGTAGGGTAATTTTATTAGATTATGATGCTGCCACCATAAAATGGCTAATAGATTCAGGAGCAAATATTAATTATAGCCTAGCTGCAGAAACACCTATTATACGAGCTGTACAAAAACCAGAAATATTAAAATTACTTATAGAAAAAGGCGCCAATATAGAGTCTCCAAACACCTTTGGTAAAACTGCTTTATTTTATGCTATTCAATATGCTGACATTGAATCAGTGAAAATTCTAGTTGATGCCGGAGCTGATGTTAACAAGGCACTTACGACAAAACCAGAAAAGGAAAAAGAGCATCGAGAGTTAAAGCAAAATATTACACTTGATAATGGTATGAAACGCCATATTTTACTAGATACAGTTTTTGAGTTTACTCCGCTTATTTATGCAAAAAAATATGCTTCTAAAGAAGTTGTAAATCTTCTTAAGGAAAAAGGTGCAACATACGGCAATGTACCAAAAAAACAAGTAGAGCTTTGGTTAAGACCATAGATAAAATTGTTTTTCATAACATATTTTGCTCATGCTGTTTTTTCTGCCTATTATATTTTTCAAGCAATTTAGGCCATGCATCATATAATTCATGTGTTTTTATTACCATCAATATATCTTTACCTCTCTCCCTTTGTGCCATTTCAATCATAGCATTTTCTGCATAAAATTTTGTATAACTATTGCGAATTAAATACGGACTTTTATCATCCAAAGATACATACTTTTTCTGCATATTCCAGTATAGCTTCATGAAACTAACATCCTTAGAAAACTTTACAAACATTACCTGCAATACATTATTTTCATCAAAATGTAACATTATTCCCTTTAACCCTCTATAATTATAATCATTTATGTTTATAACCTTATATGCCTTATAATTTGTATATGCGTTATATCCCAAAAAGTCCAAATTATCTTTATCTATAGCTGCTAATTTTACATGCCCAATATAAAAATTAAATGGCTTAGCTATGTATCTTTTGCCTCTAAAACCATTTTTTACTGCTATTTTATGCCAACGCATAAATTGATTCAAATCTTTTTTAATTTTGTAGCTGCTCAAATAAAGCTGACCAGCCTGATATGCAGAATCTCCTTCTCCTTGCCTGGCAGACATTATATATAAATCTAATGCCTTTTTATAAAATTTAGTAGATATTTTTTTATCTTTTTGCATTACAGCTTTCGAAGCATAGCTATAAGCTAACTGATGCTGCCCTAAAGCACTTCCTTTTTTAGCAGATTTTTCATATAACTCAAATGCTTTATTCTCTATCTTTCTCTACCTCAAAACCATCTTGATATATGACTCCTATATGGGCATAGGCATCAGCTTCCCCTGCTACCGCAGCCTCCTCTAATAATACCAAAGCTTTATCTATATCTTTTTTTACATATAAACCATGCCTGTAAAATTTAGCAACCATACATTTCGCCTTTAGATCGCCCTCATTAGCTGCCTTAGAATATAACTCAAAAGCTTTTTTGTAATAATGATCAGAAATTTCACTATCCGGCTTTAAGCTATTATTTCCACGTAAATACATGAAGGCTAAAGCTTTATTTGCATCTGCATCACCTTTTTTTGCCAAATCATCATATATTTGCATTATTAAATAATTTAAATTATCACGCAAAATGATTCTGTTATTATCTAGCTGATGGCTATTATTTACTGAAATATATGAATATACATCCACCAATTGCTTAATATTTAATTTACTAAAATCATAATCATCAAAAGATTTTTTTATAACCTCTTCAGAATCAATACTCTCCTTTTTATCAACGTTATCAACCTGCTCCGTTTTAGCAGCACTTGCATTAATAGTGCCATCTTTTTTGTAATATAAAAAGCTAGTTACCGCGCATGCGCATAATGCAAGGATAATAAGAGTAGTTTTAAATAATTTTGCCTTTTTCATAAATCAATTCTTTTTTAATTCAAGTAATTTTATGGTTTGTTTGAAGTTACTAAAAAAGAAAATCTATCTCAGCGCCTTCTTCTATATATTTTTCAAACCATTCATCGATTTCTGGCATATTATATATTTCTTTAAATATTTTTACAAATCTTTTGTTAGAAAATTTATGCATCTTCAGTCAATAGAGATTATTATAATTCTACTTATCCACCAAATCTAATATCTTTTTTGCTGCTTCTTCAGGAGTTGTTTTAGAAGTGTCGATAGTTAGGTCGTAATTCCAGCCTTTATGGATATAATTATAATGACTTCGTGCGTGGCCAACTGGCGATGTGCCTCTTGCAGCCTCGCGGGCTTCCAAAGTTTCTAGCGGAATAGTAACACCTATTTTATATACTTCAAGCCCTTCAAGCTGCTTATCCAAATCAGCGATCCAATCTGGATTATAAGAAATATAATCTACAACTATATTAAGACCTGATTTTGCATATGATGCAATTGCCTTATTCATACCAAGCACAATTTTCTCGTCAATTTCACCTACCAGTAATTTAACGAATGGCTTACCGCCAGAATCGTTTCCATATTCAATAGTACGCAGCAATTCAGGATCATCCTTTATCTTTACTTTACTTCCATGTTTGTCTGGAAATATATCGTTGAATAAATTATCAATTCCAACTGCAATATACACATGCTCGGACATAGATTGAATAGCTTTTTGCGTAGTAGACTTACCTGCAGCAGATGGGCCATTTAGAATAATAACCTTACCATATTTTGCATAAACATTTGCTGTAGACATAAACGATTACGTAATTAAAATGAATAATTTTTTTGTATATTAGAAGAGCTTTTTTAAAGTTTCAATAATTATATTATCAATGTTATTTGTTTAACATAAACTAAAATGATTTATATAGCCAGTTATTTTACGTAATTTTTCTATCAGATATAGTATAGTAGCTATTAATTCCAATTGCTTGCAAGAACTCTTGCTCATGGGAAACTACTATCATCGCACCTGGATATTTTTGCAAAACCTGAATTACATGCTCCTTCATCTCCAGATCAAGGTTGTTAGTAATTTCATCTAAAATCAACAATTTAGGTGTATAAGCTGCAATCATGCTTAAAGATAAGCGTGCTTTTTCACCCCCTGAAAGATTAGATGCTACCTGAGTCACTTCCTCATTTTTTCTAAATAAGAAATCATTCAGATGACGCCTTACTTCCATTTCACTCCAATCTGGTCTTAACTTTTTTATATGATCAATTACAGAACAATCACCTTGAACATTTGAATAATGTTGATCTAAATAACCAATATGTTCTTGCTTAGGCAAATTCCAATTTCCAGTAGAAAAAATTTTATCTAGCCCTAAAATTGCTTTTAATAATGTTGATTTACCAGATGCATTTTTACCACAAATTGCAACACGATCTTGGCCACTTAAAGATAAATTGATGTGATTTAAAATAAATTGATCTTGTATATAACCAATATTAGCGCCACTAATTGATAATACAATGCCTGAGCTAATATTTTGAGCAGTTAGTGAAAATTTAGGTAGAATAATTTCTGGCACTTTTAAATTTGATAATTGATCAGTTAATTGCTGTTTTTTCTATCAATTGCCAGCTTTTTTTCAGATTCAGAAAGAGATGTTTTTGTATAATATTTAATTAACTTGACTTGCCACAGCTATTTGTCAAATAGATTTCTATTAAGTGTAAAAAAAGCTTGTATTGCAAGCCTGGCAGCGACCTACTCTCCCGTGTCATAAGACAAAGTACCATCGGCGCTGTGGGGTTTCACTTCCGAGTTCGGAATGGGATCGAGTGTTTCACCCACGCTATAACCACCAAGCTAGCAATACAAGCTTTTTCTTGTATAAATTTTGC
The DNA here is from genome assembly GCA_020627625.1 of Alphaproteobacteria bacterium. Classification (GTDB taxonomy): domain Bacteria; phylum Pseudomonadota; class Alphaproteobacteria; order Rickettsiales; family Rickettsiaceae; genus Megaera_A. The sequence continues at coordinate 4,595 of JAHDGL010000061.1, forward strand.
AAACTTTTAGATAAAAAACAAAAAAAGTAAAGTACTTTTCATTTATCTAACTTGGACTATACCATAATAATTATATAGTTCAAGTTATTTTATCTATATTTTTAGATATTTATGGTTACTAAAAATATAGATATTTTATAATGTAAAATATTCTGTGTAAGATTAACACTACATGCAGTCGCGTTATCTCAAAGCAAAATAAATCAATCGAGCTATTAGTACCAGTTAGCTTCACATGTTACCATGCTTCCACA
>JAHDGL010000062.1 GCA_020627625.1 Alphaproteobacteria bacterium
AGCCAATATCAAGGCTAAATTAAATGGAGTTGCAAAAGAAAATATAGTAGATATGGTGGATAATTCAGGGCGCAGGAAATATTTTACTGAATATTATTTTCAGATATTGGACCAGGGGTAAGAATTGGGCATTTTGGGACAAACTAGAAGTACCGGAAATTGTGAAAAATAATGTATACAACCATAGATTAAAGAAAACTGTTGCAATAAGTTATAATATTATTTAGTATTGTAGATATAAGTGCCTAATTAAGATGGTAAAAGTACTACTAAATAGAGGAGAAAATATTATGACTAAAGCAACTGCAAAGATTTATCAATTTAAAATATCACTAAAAGGTATAAGGCCACCAATATGGCGTCGCGTTTTAGTGCCAGCAAATTATACTTTTAAAGAATTGCATGATGTAATTCAAAATGCCATGGGCTGGTATGATTGTCATTTACATCAATTTGAGATTAAAAATTTTAAAGGTAGAATAATTATAGGAACAGAAGAATTTGATGAATATGATGATTGTGATGAATTCGAACATAAAGTAAAGCTAAGTAAATATTTTAAATTACCAAAGGATAAAGCTACTTATGAATATGATTTTGGAGATGGATGGGAGCACGAGATTATTCTAGAGAAAGTTTTACCAGTAGCTGCTGAAGAGTCTTATCCAAAATGTATTGCTGGGAAGAGAGCATGCCCACCTGAAGATTGTGGAGGGGTATGGGGTTATGAAGAATTACTAGAAATAATAAATGACCCGGATCATGAAGAATATGAAGAAAGAAAAGAATGGTTAGATGAAGAATTCGATGCAGAAAAATTTGATAAGGATGAAATAGATTTTGATAAAGAAAAAATGTTTTAGTGATGTTGTTATGCTGAATATGCAATTAACAGAAATAGAACGACAATTATGCTATAATAAGATGGATAAAAGCAATCAATTAGCTTTTGGTGTAATGCTGATGTACTTTAGAGAATATAAAGAGTTTCCAGATAATAGTACGACATTAAGTAAAATAATTATCCAAATATCATTGCAATTGAAATTAGATTCTATTCATATAAATAATTTTGATTGGAATGGTCGTAACGCTAAGCAATACCGTTCAGAAATAAGAACTTATTATGGATATCGAATAATTACTGAAACTGATAAAAAGCAGCTTATTACATATTTATCTGAAGAATTAATTCCCCAAGATTATACAGATGCAGTTTGTATAGAACAGATGCAATTATATTTACAGAAGCAAAAGATAGAAGTTTGTAGTGAAAATAAGTTATTGAATTATATCAATCAGGCTAGGCAATTATTTAAGAGTGAATTACTAGAAAAAATATATAAAAACTTATCAAGCAAAGATATTGAACTGATAGATTCTATTGTAGAACCTCGTGCTATAATTAATGAAGATACTATTGAATTAAATGAGCTAAAAAAAGACATAGCTGGTGTTAAAATAAAGAATATAAAACTGGTAATTGATAAAGTAAATTTGCTGCAAAAGATTATTATTCCAGATAGTGTTATAAAAACAGTAGATAGAAAAATACTAGTTAAATATTATGAGCGTATAATGGCTTTATCTCCAAGCCATATTAAAGATTTTAGTGTAAATGAAAAATATGCTAGTATAGCGATATTTTGCCATATTAGGAGAGAAGTATTGCTTGATTCATTGGGTGATATTTTTATAAAATTAGTAAAGAGGATTCAAGCAAGATCAGAGCAATATGTTGATGATTATATTGTAAAAGAGATAAAGCGAGTAGATGGAAAGTTTGCTACCTTAGAGAAGCTAGCTATTATTAATCATGATAATCCTAAGGCGGTAATAGAAGACAAAGTGTATGATGAGGTGCCTAAGGAGCAATTACGAGATATTATTGAAGATTTATCTAATCGAGGCAAAGGTTGGTATCATACGAAAGTAAAAGAAAAAATGTACTCTATATATTCTCATAGCAGCAGACAAAGTTTGTTATCTATATTATCTACTTTAGAACTTCACTCATCAGATGGGCGCTATTTAACAGTTATAGAGGCAATAGAGTATATAAAGAAATATGCTAACAGCAAGTATGATGCTATTCTTCCTCCATTAGAAGATGTAATATCTGCAAGTTGGTATGATATAGCAATTACAACTGATAATAATGATAATATTACGGTAAATAAGTTTAGTTATGAGCTGGCTGTACTGGATAAAATTAAAAACCTGTTATCTTTTAAAGGTGTATGGATAGAAAAAAGTTATAGATATAGAAATCCAAAAGATGATTTAATTAATAATTTTGCATCAGAAGAAGATAAGTATTACAAGTTACTTGGTTTGCCTAAAGAAGCAAGAGATTTTATATTGAATTTAAAGACTAGACTGAGCAATAAGTTAGATTTATTCAATGCTAATATAACAGGTAATTCATTAGTCTCTATTAAAGATAATAAATCTGGTAATAATATAAAAGTGACTCCGTCGCCCGCTCAAACTGAGCCTGAAAATATAATAAAACTACAGCAAGAAATTAGTCATAAATGGTCAAGTATACATTTAATAGATATATTGAAAGAATGCGATATAAGGATTAATTTTACAGAGCAATTTAACAGTATAAGTAAAAGCAGTAGTATCTTATCAAGCAATTTCCAAAAGAGATTATTACTTGGATTATTTGGTATAGGAAGCAATACCGGTTTAAAAAGAATTAGTATAGCAAATGAAGGTATAAGCTATGATGATTTGCGTTATATAAAGAAACGTTATATCAATAAATATAATATAAGAAATGCAATTGTAAAAGTGATAAATAATATTCTATCTGTGCGCGACCCTAAAATATGGGGCAGTGCTACAACTACAGTATCGTGTGATTCGACGCATTTATATTCATGGGATCAGAATTTAATGAGTCAGTGGCATTATAGATATAAGAAAAAAGGTGTAATGATATACTGGCATATAGATAAGAAGTCATTATGTATATATTCACAATTAAAAACTTGTTCTTCTTCAGAAGTAGCTAGCATGATAAAAGGTATTTTAGATCATGATACAAAAATGGATATGAATCGTGTATTTGTAGATACACATGGTCAGAGCACTATAGGGTTTGCAATTAGTCACTTATTAAACTTCACTTTATGTACTAGGTTTAAAGGCATAAACAAGCAAAAGTTATTTTATGTAAATGCAGATGACGTAGATAAATATAGCAACCTTAGGCCCGTATTAAAAAATCAAATTAACTGGAAAATAATTGAAGATAATTATGCAGAAGTAGTAGAGCATATGGTGGCTTTAAAATTAGGTAAAGTTACCCCTGAAACATTGATTAAAAGATTTAGTAAGAATAATTATAATCATCCAGTGTATAAAGCTCTTATGGAAATAGGAAAAGTCGAGAAGACGATATTCTTATGTGAATATTTATCATCAGAAGATCTTAGAATAGAAGTAAATGAGGGATTAACGATAGTAGAAAGAATGAATTTTACTATGGATTTTATTTTTTATGGCAAACTTGGTCAGATAACAACAAATAACATAGAAGATCAGGAATTATCAATATTATGCCTGCATTTACTGCAGGTATGCATGGTGTATATAAATACATTGATTATACAGGAAATATTATCGCAAGATCACTGGCACAACAAGCTGACAACAAATGATTACAGAGCATTGACGCCATTATATTCTGGTCATATAAATCCATATGGTATATTCCCGTTAGATTTAGATAAACGCATAGTAATAGGTAAATGAAAATGATAGATCGTACACCGGTAAAAGAGAAAGCTAAGCAACTAATAAAGCATTTAAAGAAAGAGAATCCAGACTATATTTACTTGAGAGAAATATTTAAACAAATTAGAAAAGATCTTAAAATTGAAGTAAATAAAGCCAAAGTAGAGCACAAATTACCATATGTCCCAACAGAAGAAGAAATAAGTTTATATTATAATACAGTATGGGCATCTAAAAACATGAATCATGTACTAATAATAAAAACATTATTATATACTGGTGTAAAGGTAAGTGAGCTAATAAATATCAAGATAGAAGATGTAGATTTAGAAAATTACCAGATAAAAATAGCACCTAAAGGAAAAAAGAAGAGTAGATTAGTTCCGTTTCCTATTAGCTTTAGAGAAGTATTAGCGATTCATATAGAAAATAATAAGAAAAAAGGGGCAAAATATTTATTTGAATCGAATAGAAAGAAAAAATATTCTGATCGAGGAATTAGGAAAATGTTAATAACTTATACAAAAATAGCAGGAATTGAACGTTCAATATCCCCTAATACATTAAGGCATTTTTTATTTACATGGATGAAGAAGAAAGGAGTTGAAGATGCTCTAATCCAGTCATACTCTGGTCATGAGAGTAGTGCGTCGTTAGAAAAATACTCTCAACTAGGACAAAACTTGCCTCTCGATGAGTGCCAATCAAATTATGAACAAAACATTAAAAACTTTCCAATTTAATTCTAGTTTGTCCTAAAATGCCCAATTCTTACCCCTTGTCCTGATTACCATCTGGCAGCTTTTGCTCTTGATAGCTTGATATAAAATTATTTACTTCTGATTCTATTGCTATTTTGAGCATTTTCTCCGCTGATTCCTTTAAAAATTCACTCAAACTATCTTTTACTATATTCTGAGCTGGATTATTATATTGTTTTATGTTATCTTCATTCATAAGCGTATTCCTTTATTTTATTGTTTTGGTTTGTAAATTTAATAATAAAATTAAATCTAC
>JAHDGL010000008.1 GCA_020627625.1 Alphaproteobacteria bacterium
TAATTAATTTATCATCAGAAGCGGATATTATTTCTCAAATAGATGGGGTCGATTTAAACCTTGAAATAATAGGTGATTTTGCCTCTAAAATATCCATACTACCCAAGGTGCGCGAAAACTTAGGTCGTTATTTGAAAAAGTTGATTATCGACACTCCCAGAATCATAATGGAAGGTAGAGATATAGGAACAGTAGTAGCACCTGGCGCGGATTTAAAAATATTTATCCATGCAGATATAAAGGTGCGAGCGAATAGGCGATATAAACAGTTGATTTCAGAAGGAAAAGATTGTATGCTGAGCGATGTTTTGGATCTTCTAAAAAAAAGGGATGAACGTGATAGCATGCGCAAAGCTGCTCCACTCAAAGTTGCTGATAAGTCGTGCGTTATCGACACTAGCGATCTTACCCCTAAGCAGATAATTCAAACTATAAAAAATTTTGTTAGCAAATAAATTATATTAATATATTCAAATTAAAATACTTCTAATGCCTTTAATTTGTTTGCTGTTGTTAATTTTAAAACTTGACTAAAATTGGCATTTTTTAGTCTTTATTGATATATTTTATGAAAAATAATAAAAAAAGATTCATCCCTCAATTAGAAAATCTTGCCGTAGAAAAAGAAGATTTTACCAAATTACTTAAAACTATAGATAATTCACATGTAAAAGAAGGCTCTGTGGTTAAAGGGCAAGTTGTTGAATCTGGTCCAGAAGTAGTAATAGTTGACGTTGGCTTGAAAAATGAAGGGCGTATTGCCACTAGTGAGTTTCAAGTAGTTAAAGGCATAGAACTGCCAAAAGTTGGTGATATTGTTGATGTATATGTTGAGAAAGTAGCTGGTAGAAAAGGTACTATATTAAGCCGTGAAAAGGCATTGCGAGAAGAGTCTTGGGCTAGGCTTGAACAGATGTTTGAAAAGTCAGAAAATGTTAATGGCATCATCTTTGGTAGGGTTAAAGGTGGCTTTACGGTTGATCTAGAAGGTGTAATAGCTTTCTTACCAGGAAGCCAAGCTGATGTTAGGCCAATAAAAGATCCAACATCAATCATGAATATTTTGCAGCCATTCCAAATCCTAAAAATGGATAAAAAGCTAGGGAATATAGTAGTTTCAAGAAAAGCTATACTTGAAGAGTCTCGTTCTGAGGCAAAAGAAGAGATGCTTGCAAACATTAAAGAAGGTGATGTTTTAGATGGTGTAATTAAAAATATTACTGATTACGGAGCTTTTGTTGATTTAGGTAGTGTAGACGGTTTGTTACATGTTACTGATATTTCATGGAGCAGGATTAATCACCCATCAGAAATACTAACTTTTGGTCAAGAAGTTAAAGTATCTGTTATTAAGTTTAATGAAGAGACAAAAAGAATTTCTTTGGGTATGAAACAACTGGATGGCAATCCTTGGGATAATATCAAAAACGAAATTCCTGTTGGAGAAGTAAGAAAGGGGAAAATAACAAATATTGCTGATTATGGTGTCTTCATTGAAATTAAAGATGGAATTGAAGGTTTAGTTCATTCGTCAGAAATTTGTTGGGGTAAAACCAATCAGAATCCTAAAAAGCTTTTAACTATTGGTCAGGAAGTTGAATTTTTAGTTCTTGATGTTGACACTGAGAAACACAGAATTTCTTTAAGTATTAAAAAATGTCAAGATAATCCTTTGGTTAAATTTGCAAAAGAGAACCCTGTTAATAGTATTATCAAAGCTCCAATTAGAAACATTACTGATTTTGGTATGTTCATAGCTCTAGATGTTAATATGGATGGTATGATTCATGAATCAGATTTAAGCTGGGAAGGAAACGGATCTGAGTTGTTAAAGAATTATAACAAGGGTGATGAAGTTGAGTGTAAAGTGCTGAGCATTGATATTGATAAAGATAGAGTTGCTCTTGGTATCAAGCAATTAACAGAAAATCCTTATGAAGGCGAGGTAAATGACTTTAAAAAGAATATGATTGTTACTTGTGTTGTAGTTAAAACAAGCAATGATGGTATAGATGTTAAAGTTGATGATAAAGCTTTTGGATTTATTAAAAAGTCTGACCTTTCGACAGAGAAATCAGAACAAAAAATTGACAGATTTGCTGAAGGTGATAGAGTTGATGCAAAGATTATTGCTATTGATAAAGCAAATCAAAAATTGGTATTATCAGTAAAAGCTTTAGAAATCGACGAGCGTGATAAGGCAATAAAAGAATATGGTTCTACTGATAGCGGTGCTAGCCTTGGAGATATACTTGGTGCAGTGCTTGAGAAAGAAAAGAAATAGTAAATTTTACACAGGGCTTTGTTTTATTAAAAACTAAGTCCTGTTCATTTATAGTAACAACAGACAAAAACACTGTTTATCTTTTTTAAGTTTGTATTTATAAATTGAGTAAACAGTACTAATTAAAACAAAAAATAAATTTTATACTAGCAAACACAACTTATCTCATATGGCGAATAAACCCTAACTTATATTTGCCATAAAACAAAAACTATAGTTAATTTAGTTCATCTTATGGATCACAATAACGAAGTAGACTAAGTTAACTCAGCTAAACTAACTATAACATAAATATATGGACAGCATTGTAATTCAGGGCGGTAATCCTTTGGTTGGAGAAATAATGATAAGTGGTGCAAAAAATGCATCTCTTCCTTTGATGGCTGCCTCATTAGTTACAGATGAAACATTAGAACTAACTAACATACCGCAATTATCTGATGTTGATACTATGAGTCAATTATTGATAAACCATGGTACAGAAATTCGTTTAGAAAAACAAGAAGATGACAGCCTGACTTTAAAATTATGTTCAAAATCTATTACTAATTATTTAGCGCCATATGATATTGTGCGTAAAATGCGTGCATCTATTTGGGTTCTTGGCCCATTACTTGCAAGATTTGGCGAAGCAAAAGTATCCCTACCTGGCGGTTGTTCTATAGGATCTAGACAAGTTGATTTACACATAGCTGTAATGGAGGCTATGGGAGCCAACATCACAATTGAGGAAGGTTATATTAATGCAAAAACCAATGGGCGTTTAAAGGGGTGCCATTTTTCTTTTGCCAAACAATCAGTTGGGGCGACAATTAATGCAATTTTTGCTGCGGTTCTATGCGACGGAGTAATGGATCTATCAAATTGTGCATATGAACCAGAAATTGTGGATTTATGTAATTGTTTGAATCAAATGGGTGCAGATATTAATGGAATTGGTACAAGTGAATTAAAGATTACAGGACAAAAAACCTTGTCTGGAACTAAATATAGAGTGCTCCCAGATCGTATCGAAGCTGGCACTTATATGATAGCAGCAGCAGCAACCAAAGGTGATATAAAATTATTAGGTATTAATTACGATATTGTTGAAAATTTAGCATCCAGAATGAAAGAAGCTGGTGTTAGTATCGAGTCTGGTGAGAATTATGTTCGTGTAAGTCACAAGGGGCAAATTAAGTCAGTTAATATTTCAACACAGCCATATCCTGGTTTCTCAACTGATTTGCAGGCTCAATTCATGTGTTTAATGACTATAGCATCTGGAACTTCTACTATTTCAGAAAATATTTTTGAAAATCGTTTTATGCATGTTCCAGAATTATGCAGAATGGGAGCTAATATCACAGTAAAGGGTAATAATGCTATAGTGCAAGGAGTTGCGGCTTTGAATGGCGCAGAAGTTATGGCTAGTGATTTACGCGCGTCAGTATCGCTGATTATAGCTGGTTTATGTGCCGTAGGTGAAACTAAGGTTAGAAGAATTTATCATTTAGATCGTGGCTATCAAGACCTTGAAAAGAAATTATCAAATTGTGGTGCAAATATTGTCCGTATACAGGGTGATGTTGTTTAATAAAGAAAAAAATAGATGTTTAGAGATAATAATATTATTGATGGGAAAAAAATTAGTGAGAAAATTCTTGCTAATTTAAAAGACAAAATCGAGTCTAATAAAATATCTGCTAAATTGGCAATTATCTTGGTTGGCAATGACCCATTAAGTGCAATTTATGTGAATAATAAAATTAAGGCTGCTGCCAAAGTTGGAATATTGACTGAACTTAAAAAACTTAGCAGCGATATTTCGGAAAAAGATTTATTAAATGAAATTAAACAATTAAATTTAAACAAAGAGGTTTCTGGTATTATTATACAAATGCCATTACCAAAACATATTAGCAAATTTAAAGTGATTAAGACAGTAGATCCCATGAAAGATGTGGATGGATTCCACCCTGTAAATCTTGGTATGCTTTACAGCCCTTATGATCATAATTTTGTACCTTGTACTGCTCTTGGTTGCTTAGAACTAGTTAAAAACTGTATTGATAATTTACAAGGTAAAAATGTAGCTATAATCGGACGTTCTAATATTGTGGGCAGGCCGCTTGCTGCTTTATTACTAAAAGAAGATTGTACTGTAACTATTTGTCATTCGAAAACTAAAGATCTTAAATCTATTACATATAAAGCTGATATTGTTATTGCTGCTATGGGCAAAGCAAAATTCTTAACAAAAGAATATTTTAATTCTAATGCTGTAATTATTGACGTTGGTATTAATAAGATAGTCTGTAAAGATAAATGCGAATTAGTTGGAGATGTTGATTTTCAATCAGCAAAAGATAATGTAAAATATATTACACCGGTACCTGGCGGGGTTGGTCCAATGACAGTAGCATATTTATTGGTTAACACTTACAATGCAAGTTTATGTTTACAAACTAGCTCAACTTCGAAACTAATTTAGTATATATAAAATTAGAGAATTATAAACCTTGATTATAGATATAAGTCTGATTATAGCAATAAAAAAACTGATAGTAGAAGCAGGCGCTATTGCAGTAAATATTAGAAAAGCAGGAATTCAGGTTAATATAAAAGATGATAATTCACCGGTAACTAATGCTGATAAAGCAATATCTCAATATATTTTCGATGAGCTGACTAAAATCACTCCTAATATACCCGTTATTTGTGAAGAAAGATCAATATTACCCATCAACAAGAATAGACAATTCTGGTTAATAGATCCAATAGACGGTACCCGTAGTTTTATTAATAATAAAGATAGTTTTACAGTTAATATTGCGCTCATTAACAATAAGATTCCTGTTTATGGTTTCATATATCAACCAGACAAAAATAAATTATATTTCACCAATGAAAATCAGGAATTATGCATTGAACAGAATGGAAAGTTAATAAATAAAAACACTCATAACAAAAAAAGTTTTGTTGCTGTTGTTAGTTCTAATCATTTTAATTTGGCAACATCAAATTATTTAGAAGAAAATAATTTAACAGAAATAATCTCAATTCCAAGTTCACTTAAATTATGTTTAATAGCTGAAGGGGCAGCCGACATATTTCCAAAATTTGGTACAACTATGGAGTGGGATATAGCTGCTGGTCATGCTTTGATTAGGGCTTCTGGTGGTAATATTAATTTATTTGATGGCAATGAAATGTTCTATGCTAAAGATGACTTCAAGAACCCTAATTTTATTGCGGCTAATAAGAAGTGGATAGATTCGCAGTAATACCAATTCCCATTTCAAATTATATATTAGCATTTTGCGCCGATTCGTCTGTGGTCACCTAATCTATATACGCTGCGCAAGCCTAACCTTAATTCACGTTTGAAATGCAAACTTCTAATTCAAAATGGGAAATGGTATAATTTTACTATAAATGTTAAAAAAATACCCCTGGTAAGTATGACCAGGGGATATTAAAAAAATAGTATATTAAAAAAACTATAAATTACTTTATAACTGTTACGCCTCTACGATTTTTAGCAAATGATTCTTTATCATTTCCAATAACAGCTGGTCTTTCTTTGCCGTAAGAAATTGTATCTATACGATCTGCGTCAACACCGTGTTCTATAAGGTGCTTTTTTACCATTTCTGCTCTGCGTTCACCTAAAGCAATATTATATTCTCTTGTTCCGCGCTCATCACAATGACCTTCAACTGTGACATTTAATGCTTTGTGATCCTTTAACCATTCAGCTTGACGCTGTAAAGTGTCGTGTGCATCAGAGTTGATTTTTGAACTATCTAAATCAAAAAATACTTTATCACCAATTGATTCTTTAAATTCAACTAGATGCTTATCATAATGATTATGCTTATTTTTACAAGAACAACCAGAAAGCAAAACAACAGTCATGAATGCTAGTGCAATATTTTTTAACATAAATAAATCTCCAAAATTAAATTAATATAATAATTACCAAACAAATAAATATAATGTATGATATTTCTTATATAGTAAACATATATTGCTTATATTTCAAGAATTGTTTTAATAAACATGCTTGTTAAAGATAAGAAGTTTTTATTCAGTTGAATTTAGGTGTTAATTAGTATAGTAAATTAAGTTGGAATTGTCTGCACTAAACAGCCACAAACATTATCTTGTGATGTATTTGTTGTGCTTTTAAAAGCGCCAGGTAATTTTTTAAAGAATCTAGCCGCAAGATAAGCAAAGGCTTGAGACTCTATATAATCTGGATCAAGATTATTTATCTTTGAAATATTTTCTATTGAACATCTATAATTTTTTTGCAACAAAATCTCTGCTAACCATTTAATCATTTGATGATTATTACTTCCCCCGCCACATAAGAATATTTGTTTAGGCTGTTCTGGTAACATATCAACACCTATAGCTATTGATGCAGAACTAAAATATGTGAGTGAAGCAATAATGTCTTCCGGATTATGATTGGATAATGTTTTTTCTAAGAATTTAAATTTATTACGATCTAATGCTTTCGGGTAAGGTGTGGTAAAATAACTCTGTTTTAAGGCTTGATCTACTATTAATTGATCAATTTTACCAATTTTAGCAACTTCTCCGTTATGATCAAAATTTTTATTAAAATATTTTTGCATTGCATCATCAATTAAAGCAGAACCTGGGCCAGTGTCAAAAGCTATAAGATTATTTTCATCAATATAAGTAATATTTGCAACCCCTCCTATATTTAATACCGCAACAGGAAAACATTGCTGTTGCATTAGTAATTTATGAAAAATCGGTACTAGAGGGGCGCCAAACCCACCAAGCGCAATATCGCGGCGCCTAAAATCATGAATTACATCAATTTTCGTTTTTTGTGCTAATAAATGTGGATTACCAATTTGTAGAGTAATTCTTTGCTCGGGGTTGTGAAGCAATGTTTGACCGTGAAACCCTAAAGCCTTTATAGATTGAGGCTTTAAATTTGCTTTCTCTAATAATGTTGTAGTTGCTTCAATATGAAATTCTGTGAGTTGTTTTTCTAAAGCAAGATAGTGCTCTGTTGAAGACAGCAAATTACGCATTTTATTCCTAAATTCATTAGGATATTGCAAGTGTAGATCGTATATTGGTTCAAACTTGTTAGCACCATCTGTACGGACAAGTGAAGCATCCACCCCATCGAGGGAAGTGCCGCTCATAAAACCGATATATAATTCGCTCATAATTTTATATTATCTATTAATTAGTGTTTTTTAGATTTCTTATTATCCGTTTTCTTTTTGTATATTTTTAGCTTTTTTGCGGCGTTGTAAGTTTTTTCTCAGAGCTGAAGATAATTTTGTAATTTTTTCTTCTGATTTTATAGGCACTTTTTGTTTTTTCCTAAATTTGGACATGCGATTTTATTATTTCTTAGTGTTTTTTTATTCCATTTACTGTGTAATACCAATTCCCATTTCAAATTATATATTAGCATTTTGCGCCGATTCGTCTGTGTTCACGTATCTAATTATATATGCTGTGCAGCCTCACCTTCAAATGTAAAATTCTAATTTAAAATGAGAAATGGTATAAGTCTAACAATGTAAATCACAATTCTTTCTTTATTTATAGCATCTTTTATGATAAGAATACAAAAACAAATTATAAAATAGAATTTGTTTCTCTATATATAGTTTGTAGTTATTTAGTAAATTATAACTAATATAGATCAAATTACTATGATAATAAAAAAAGCCGCTATAGCTCAGTGGTAGAGCGCATCATTGGTAATGATGAGGTCGGGAGTTCAACTCTCCCTAGCGGCACCATTTTTTTAAATGTGAACCTTGAAAAAGAAAAAACACTATAGAGAAATTTTTTCTTTTTTTAATTTTAATCCAAGAATATTTGTTTCGAAGTTGATGGCTTAGTATTATTGCCATCAGGTTTTTTAACTTTGGTCTCTTGATGTGAAAATGTAGTTTTTAAATAATCATCAATTTCTTGAGACAAAACATCAATTTTATCACGAAAAAAGTGATCTGCTCCGTTGATCATACGATAATCAACTTTAATGTTCTTTTGTTTGCCAAGTCTTTGAGCTAGCTCATGAACAGATTCTTCAGTTACTACGCTATCCTTATCACCCTGAACTATTAATCCAGGAATGGGGCATGGTGCCAAAAATGAAAAATCATATTTATTTACAGGAGGTGATACTGTTAAAAAATTGGTTATTTCTGGTCTGCGCATAATAAGTTGCATAGCAATCCAGGCACCGAATGAAAATCCTGAAATTAAATTTATCTCACTTAGTGGGTGATTTACTTGTAACCAATCTAATGCAGTTGCTGCATCTGTCATTTCGCCCACTCCATCATCAAATTCTCCCATAGACCTACCAACGCCACGGAAATTTATACGTAATACTGTAAAGTCATTTTCAAATAAAGTTTTATATACATTATATACAACTTTGTTATTCATTGTTCCACCATAAAGCGGATGTGGGTGCAGCACTAATGCTATAGGTGCTTTAGGGTTTGAAGATTTAGCGTATTGCCCTTCAATACGACCGGCAGGACCGTTAAAAAAAACTTCAGGCATAGTTGGATATTAAATATATTTATTTATCATCAGCATGATATTACTATAACATTAAAATTTCAATAAAAATATTATTTTCGCCCATCACTTCTATTTATCATTTCCAGTCAGCGTCCCCACCAATTACTTTCATTCATTACTTCCACCCATCATTGCTATTTGTCACCTCCACTCATCACTTCCATCTATTATGAAACCAAAGCCATTGTGCAATATTTTGATTAATCCAATCTTCAAGAATTTTATTTATTTTTAGCATTATATTATAGCAGTCTTTTTGCATATCCTGTGTTTGTTCATATTGCAACTCAGGATGTATTCTAATTTCAAAATAGCTTCCTTTTAATCTAATGATTTGGCAGGGGATGATAGGATAGTTATATTGAATACTTAATCTGGCAATAGCTGGAGCAGTCATTGCTGGTTTGTCAAAGAATGGAACCTCAATACCATCATTCATTTTCTGATCAACTAACATCGCTATTGATAAACCTGATTTAATCGCTCGTACCAAATCTTTAACACCAGAATTACCTTTTGCTATCATAGTAATGTTTTTATCATTGTTACGTTCTTTGAAGATACATTTATCAACATAAGGGTTATTAGCTTTTCTATATATTATTCCAAATTTAGGGTAAATTTCATTAATCTTTCTAATAACAAAATCCCAATTTCCTTGATGCCCTAAAAACATTAAAAATGGTTGTTTTTGTTGTTGTAGTTTTTTTATATTTTCCAGTCCTATGATTTTTACTCTTTTCGATAATTCTTCATTGCTCATATTATTAATATGAGTAAATTCACCTATATAACGCCCATAATTATTCCATAATTCATCTATTGTTTGTTTAATATTAATATTCTTACCATAAACTAATTGTAAATTCTTGCGCGCGATATTGCTAACTGATAAAAACGGACCGATTTTTCTTGCAATAAAGCTACATAAACCTGCTGCCATATCGATAGATAGATATTTTAAAAATTTGGTTAGTGCAATGAATATTATATATTCTACGAAATATTTAACTTGTTTTTTGTAGTTTTTCATAAATTAAACTTAATAATTTTTCTTCATCATCAAAATTTAGCGTAACATTAGCGCATATAATCTTTTGACTATTCTTACATTTGTTTTGGTGACCATCTTTTTGACCATTTTTATTGCTGTGATCGTTGTTGTTATGATTATTGTTGTTCTTATTTTTACTGTTATTCCTAGTATTGTCATTGTTATCTTGGTCTTTCCTAATCTTAACAAAATCTTTTTTTGTGGTAATTAAAGAATAACCATTTTTTTGCGCAGTGATTTGTATTTGTTTTATTTCATTTTCTGTATAATTATGATGATCTGGGAAAGATTGCGTTTGTTTCACAATTACATTATTAGTTTGTAATAATTTGAAAAATTTAGCGGGATTACCAATCGCAGTAAATGCATAATATGACTTATTTAAATCTAATTTATTTTCTAGTTTAATTTTGGCATAAAATAATGATTTACCACTTTCGGTAATGTTATTCATTATCACTTTATTTTTACATTTATCATTTCCTATCATTGTTACAATGTCAGATTTTGCTAATGCTGATTTTATTGACTCTCTCAAAGGCCCAGACGGAAATATTTTGTTGTTACCACAAGCCCTATTTGGATCTATTGCCAATATAGTAAAGTCTTTTATAAAATTGGGGTTTTGTAAACCATCATCACAAATAATAATATCCGGATTAATTTCGGCTATTAGCTTTTGTGTTAGTTTTGAGTTTATATTTTTAGCTGCCAATACTGGTGCATACATATTAATTAATATAGATTCGTCACCAACTTCCAACGGAGAATCGGTTTTTTCTACAATCTTCGCGTCTTGTAAATTAGAACCATAAGCTTTTGTTATTACTAAAAAGTTGATTTTTTTCTTAATAAATTTATTGGCAAGCCATAATACTATTTGTGTTTTTCCCGCTCCACCTACGGTTGCATTGCCTACACATATAACAAAGGCTGGTAATCTAATTGGTTTTGCAAAAAATTTACGAATCATCCCTAAAATAATATAAATTTGAGAGAAGGGTAATAGCAAATATGATAATAATCCATTTTTCGACCAAAATTTTGGATAAATTAGTTTTATCATTTTAAGAATTTGTTTTGTTATAATTGACTTATTTGCTTGTGGCGATTTATTTTACTTTTAGATATTTATTTATTTCTTTTATGTAATTATCTAATATATTTTTTTGATTAGTTAAATAATTATGTGCATTATTTGCAAAATATTTTGCTCTTTCATTATTCTTTTCTTCTAAGAAATATTCTATTTGCTTTTGAAGTTCTAATTTGTCTTTTATCTGCAAGGCGGAATCATTAGCGATCATATCTTCTGCTATGTTTTGAAAATTACTCATATCTGGTCCAAACATGATTACATTATTGAAGAAAGCTGGCTCCATTAAATTATGCCCACCACGTGCAAATGAACCGCCGACAAAGCTTATAAATGCAAGTTTATAGAACAGTCCTAACTCACCAAAGCTGTCCACTATATAAACATCTTTGTCTAGTAAACGAGTCGTATTCTCGGGAGTATTCTCTGATCTCCTAGCAAAGCTTAACCCCATATTATTACATGTTTTTATAATTTCGTTAATTCGCTTAGGGTGGCGCGGAATAACAATTGGATAGTAATTAGTGTTTTTTTGTTTTAATTTTTTGATAACACCGAATATAATTTCCTCATCTTCTTTATGCGTGCTGCTAGCAACAAATATTTTCTTATCCAGAAAAATTGATTGTAATTTTTCTAGATTGGTCTGATTGAATTTTAGTGCTTGATTAGCAAATTTAAGATTACCCAAATTAATAATATTCTTACAGCCAAGATTGCTAAATTTCTCTAAATCATTTTTACTTTGAGTAAGTACTTGCTGAAAATTTGCAATAACATCTTGAAATAGGGTTCTATATTTCTGCCATAACTTATATGATTTATTCGATAATCTTGCATTAATTAAAATTAAATCAAATTTCTTAGAAGCTTGTTTGGTTAAGCACGGCCATAACTCTGATTCAACGAATATACCTAAAATTGGGCTCCAATGATTAATAAATCTGTTTACAATCAAAAAATTATCTATGGGCGTGAATTGATGAATAGCATTATTTGGCAACGAACCTTTTAGCATTTTAGCAGAAGAGATTGTTCCGCTTGTGACAAGATAATTATTATTAGGGTATATATTATTTAGCGCATTCAGTAATGTTATGACCATAACAGATTCGCCCATACTAGCTGCGTGTATCCAGATTAAATCACCATTTGGCCGCTTTGGCATAAAGATAGATAATCTTTGTGTTGCTGATTTTATATTATCTTTGTTGCTTAATATCCGAATTAACAAAACAATAAAATATACGGGGAATAATATAAAATTTATAATATTGTATAGGTGAATTTTCATAATTTAATATTCTTAAATCAACTATTTTAATTCATCTTTCTTTGAGTTTAGCATTAATTTAGCTTTATCGGAAAGTTCCATAAGTCTATTTTTTAGCAACGCATTATCTTTTATTGCATCTCCATATAGTTCCAAAGGTGCACCGATCGTTACTACCACTTTACCAAAAAACTTTGGTATTATCATATTATCCCAACTTTTTAATTGAAAATATTTAGTTGGCATACATGAAATTGGAATTACATCTTTGTTATATTTTTTTCCTAATTGAGTAATATTACTATTAATTTGATATACAGGCCCCCTTGGCCCATCTGGTGTGATAACAACTTTATTACCTGATGTAATTTGTTTGATAATAGATTTTATTGCCTGCATAGGATTGCGATTGGTTGACCCCTCAATAATTTTATAGTTCATTTTTTTTAGTATATCAGTAATTAATTGACCATCGCTATGAGGTGATGCTAAGCCATATACTCCATCATAATTCTTGCAAATATACATAGCAAATGCCAGGCGGTTATGCCAAATTGCAAATAGTACGCCATTTTTCGCATTTATTTCTTCTTGCGTAAGGTTTTTTGGTAGAATAAACACCCATTTATTAGTCATATATACAATTTTTAAATATAAAAAAATTATATACACGACTAATTTATGCACAAATCTATTATTTTTTAAAAAAAATTTGATATGTTTTTTAGTCATTATATTAATTGTGCAATAGATTTCGATATTCTATTAAAAGCCTCTATTAATACTTCTTCTGAAGTGGCGTAAGATACTCTGAAATAACCCTCTAGACCAAAAGCAATGCCTGGCACTATAGCCACATTAGCGCTATCTAGAAAATAACTAGCTAGATCATTACTAGAGTTAATAACTTCACCAGATGGAGTTTTCATACCAAACAAATCACTACATTTTGGAAAAAGATAAAAAGCCCCTTGTGATTTATAACATTCAACTCCTGGGATATTTTCAATTAAGGATAAAACCAAATCCCGCTTCTTTTGAAAATTTTTAGCATTGATTTTAATATAATCTTGTGTTCCAGACAAGGCTTCAATTGCAGCTATCTGGCTGATGGAAGATGGGTTTGATGTACTTTGCGACTGAATCATCGCCATTGCTTTTATTATTTCTTTTGAACCAGCGCCATAACCTATTCTCCATCCGGTCATGGCGTATGCTTTTGAAACCCCGTTAATAATAAAAATACGATCTTTAATTTCTGGCGCAACCGTTGCCAAAGTTTTGAATTTAAAATTATCAAACGTAATATGTTCATATATATCGTCACACATCACATGTAATTGTGGATTATTTCTGATAATCTTGGCAAAAGCTTGCAATTCTTCCTCAGAATAAGTAACTCCTGTTGGGTTGCTTGGGGAATTTAAGATAATCCATTTAGTTTTCTCAGTGATTTTAGCTTCAATATCTTCAATTTTGGCTCTAAAGCCAGTTTCCATATCAGACATAACTGATATTGGATTTCCACCAGCAAGTAACACCATAGATGGGTAAGATACCCAATATGGAGCTGGAATAATAACCTCGTCGCCTTCGTTAATCGTGGCCATGAATAAATTATATATAACTTGCTTTGCACCTGTGCCGATAATTATTTCATCT
Organism: Alphaproteobacteria bacterium; assembly: GCA_020627625.1. Taxonomy (GTDB): domain Bacteria; phylum Pseudomonadota; class Alphaproteobacteria; order Rickettsiales; family Rickettsiaceae; genus Megaera_A. The sequence goes on from JAHDGL010000008.1 coordinate 13,958, forward strand.
AATGTATAATTTAGATTATTTTCTTTACGAAATTTATCACATACAGCTTGTCGCAGTTCAGGCATACCTGACGCATTAGTATATTTTGTTGCTCCGTTTTTAATACCCGATATTGCTGCCATTTTAATGTTATCTGGCGTATCAAAGTCAGGCTCTCCTACTGCTAACGAAATAATATCTACACCTTGACCAATTAATTCTTTTGCTTTAGCAGTAACTGCTAATGTTGGCGATGGTTTTACGGTTTGTAATCTTTTTGCTATTAGTGTCATGAAATTTGTGTTGATTTTTTGTTTGTTGTTAGTTTGTCATTTATATTTAATATAAAATATAAACATATCTTATCTTTTATCCATAGTTCGAATTACATATTATTAAAGTATAAATATTACAGTTTAGTTCGAGTTATGAATATTTATACTAAATATATGCTATGTGTAATAATATATTGGTAGATTATAAAAGAACATTACTATTAAATCAAATATGTAAATTAATTTATTATTAAAACACTATATCAATTATGCTCTCATTAATAACTAATACCATTAAATATTTGCGCCCTAAAGTCACAAATATACCTTCTTTTGTAACATATCAACTTTATAGACTAAAAGAAGAATACACTGCATTGCGTTATAATTTGAATAATATGTATACTAGTAATATGGAGTTGGGAATTTATCATCTTTATAATAAAAATTATAATGATGCAATATTTCGTTTTAAATTAATTGATAAGTTTCTGGATCCTAACAACAAACAGGCAAATTATTGGTTAGGCTGGGTTTATTTATTAAAAGAAAACTACAAAAAATCGATTATACATTTAACAAAAGCCCAGGATGAAGACCATATCAATCTACTATCTTTTGTGAGATCCATGAATGCTGAAAAGAAGGTGTCTAATACTATCAAAGGTATACCTGATGATGTTCATCAAATTCACCGTGACATAATGGCAGATTTATTTATCGATAGATTTATCAATAATGATGTAAATTTACCTAAAGAACTAGTCTCGCAACTTTCTAAAGCAATTACTAAACTACCTAAGAAATATAATATACTCGAATTAGGTGCTAATGTCGGCATTCTTGCTAACGAGGTTAATAGACGCATGCAGGAAGAATATAGTTTTATATCTGTAGAAAGTTCAGATTCTATGATAAAATTACAGTCATTTTTTTATCCTGATAAGAAATTATATGATCAAATATTACACCAGCCAATTAGTGATTTTCTTAAAAAAAACAAAACAAAATATAATATCATTTGCAGTATGAATGGTTTTGCTTCCGAATCTAATCTGCAAGCCATATTTAGCAAGATATTTACATCATTAAAAATGGGTGGTTATTTTGCCTTTGCATTATTTTCTGGCAAGAATAATCATCTGTCTAAGCAAAGTTTAGAGTTTGTTTACAATATTGATGAAATAACTGACCAGCTTAATAAAACTGGTTTTAAGATTTTATCAGTAGAAAAATTTCCTGTAGCAATAAAAAATAATTGCTATATATTTGTGTGCAGTAAGTAAATAATTAATAAGAGATAATTTATGAATATTAAATCTATGTTAAACTTAATAACACTAATCTTTCTTAGTTTTTTTTTAACTGCTGTGCATGCAACAGAAAAATCGGAGGAAAGCTATAACTATAACTATGCAGCTTTAAATAATCATTGTGAAATTTATGATCCTTACGAACCATTAAACAGGAAAATATTTTTTGTTAATGGTGCTTTGGATACTTTTATTTTAAGACCAGTAACAAAAATTTATGGTAGATTTACTCCTGACTATGCCCAGCAACGTGTGAGTAGCTTTGTAAGTAATATTTCTGAACCACTATCAGCTGTAAATTATGGTTTACAAGCTAAGTCCAATGGTGTTCTCAAAAGTTTTTGGCGTTTTGTAATTAATTCAACATTTGGTGTATTTGGTTTGTTTGATGTTGCTAGTAAATTTGGTTTAACATCCGAGCCTCAAAGTTTTAGTAACACTCTTGCTCATTATGGCGTTGCTCCTGGGCCATATATCGTATTACCAATTTATGGTGGTATGAGTGTACGCGATCTTCCTGGGTCTCTTCCTGGGGGCACAAGTGCAGTTTTGCAACCATTAACGTATATTACACATCAAGATTTTAAAGCAATTATGACCCCTGTTAAGATGGTTAGTAAACGCAATGAGATTATGTCATTTACTGATCACATTAGTAAGAACTCTCCAGATCCTTACATTGCAATGAGAAATGCTATTTTAAATCAAAGCGAGGCTAAAATGATATACCCTGAAGGATTTAAATGTCCTGCGGCTAAGAAATAAATGGTCTTTAGATTTATTTTTTAGATATAATTATATTCTTATAACGTGAATTTAGAATAAAAAATTTAGCAGATTTTTATCCTAAATTTATGTTTATAGTCAGTTTTAATTTTAAACCAATTAGAACTGACTTTTTTTAATTAAATTTTAGTATAATTATGAAAAATGTATCGCGTGATATAGTATTGTTTTTATGCATTGTTTGTCCAATCCAATACTTGCAAGCAGCCCCTATAAAATCTATACAAAAAACATCTGCTCAAATTGAACATACTGCAAAAAGAATCAATAATATTACAGAGTATGTAGGGCGGTTAATTGATAATGGGTATAATATTTTCCATGATAAAACTATTTCTGAGACTGAAAAAACCGCAAAAATTACAAAATTAATTAGTTCTCATTTATATTTAGACTGGATGGCTAAATATACTTTGGGGCGTCATCGTAGAACATTATCTAAAGAAAAAATTAATGAATTTTGTAAAGTATATTCACAGTTTGTAATCACATCATATACGGATTTATCAGTTACTTATGGCGGTAGAAAGGCTATTTTAAAAAAAATACGTAAAATTGACGATAATATGTTTATTGTCAATATGGAAATTGCGCGACCTAATGGTCAGCAGTCCATAAAAATGGATTATCTAGTTCATCAAATCAGTAATAATATAAAAGACACTTACCAAATTGCTGACATTATTACAGAAGGTATAAGCATACTTAATTCTCAACAAGCAGAGTTTAACAGCGTTATTTCTAATCAAGGTATTGATGCTTTGATCAACGATTTACGTAGCCGTATTAACTACAAAAAAAATCAGAATACTATTTAAGGTACATTCTAGGATTAAGCGCAACGAATAAGATTTAAATCTTCCTTTGTAGAATTTATTGTTTGATCATTCATAATTTACTGCTTATTATTTTTTGTTGATTTTACTTTAATTTATCAATTTGTTCTGAACTTAGGCCTGTTGCTTGTTTTATTGCTTCAACATCAATTTTTTGAGCAAGTAAACTTTGTGCTATTTTAATTTTTTCCTCCTCTCTACCCCTAGCTTCTCCCCTAGCTTCTCCCCTAGCTTCTCCCCTAGCTTCTCCCCTAGCTTCAGCTTTTCTTAAAGAGTTAGCTTCTACTTGCAGCCATTTAAGATGATCTTCATAAGCATGCCTTTCCTCAGAATTAAAGTTCATTACATCTAGCACGTTTAAGGCCTTTTTAAGATCATTATTCTCGAGTTTTTGTGGCAAATTATCAGCTTTAAGTAGATCATGTCTGGTTAAAAACGCGCCCCACATATCAAGCGAGCTTTTGACCTTGGTCACTATATCGGACAATTTTTCTTTAGAATTTTTAGCGAATTTTTTCAGTTCGATAGTATGTAGCTCTAAATCTTTGAAATACGATTCTCCTGTTTCTTTTTCCGTAATATGGAATATATTATGGTATTTATCTATCTCTGGAATTGAAATAAAATTAAGGATATGAATACCTATTGCTTTAGATAGGGTAGAGTAATCCTCCGCAACTTCCAATTGTTCTGTATAGAGCTTTGCCCAGTAATATAAAGCTCTTTTATCATAATCAGCCTCGTCACTAATTTGAATCTCAATATTAAACCTCTTGCCATCAGCCCCACTAGCTTTTATGTCGAGTATCGATAATTTAGCACTTTGAAAATTCTTGGGGTTATATGGATTAAGTAGTGTTATTTCTGACACCTGATCTTCATCTCCAACTATAGAATTAATTAAGGAAATCAACAAATCCTTATTCTCTTCTACGCCGAAGATTTTTTTAAACGCTATATCTACTCTAGGACTAATTTTTGCCATAATAATTCTATCTTTTTTATTTTAATGTTTAATTTTATTATAATAACTCCAGTGCCTGGCTACAAGCCAGAGGATTAACAATTAAACTTTAACACATTTGTTAGCATTTTTACAACGCTAAATATAAATTAAGTATCAATAATATTTGTGCTAATTTTTTCGTTTTTAAATAGCTCTTCAGGGGTAATTTTTGTTATACACCCACTTAAGTCTTGAAAATAAGGTTTCTTAGACCATATACTCTGATTTCCAATAATGAACAACGAGTTCTTTGCCCTTGTCACAGCTACATTTAGTAAATTTGGGGTGTTTGAAGCCCAATTTATTGCTCCTGTTTTATTAGGGTCTGGGCTACCTCCCAGTAAGAAAACAACCCCATCTGCTTGCTTACCTTGAAAAGTGTGCACAGTACCTATTGATTTATTTATCCATTTATACAAACCACTACGCTGTACCGGTGATAAAGAACTATTTAAACAAGATATATTTTTTCTTATATATCCTTGCATTTTCTGAGACACCATTCTAAATGGTGAAATTATATATAAAGAAGGCAGATTATTAGTTGAACGAATAATTGTATGTAACAATTGCAAAACTACTTCTGCTTCATCTTCAGACCAATTACCATCAAAACGACCATTCTGCACATTTATCCAAAGACTTTTTGGCAGAATCTTTTCAATAGACGATTTTTTATAATTCGTTGCTTGGATCATTAAACCATCATAAGCAATACTATTTGATACACTAAACATTGGTTCTATACATCTTCTATGAACGCGCAAAGGGAAGCCTATCCACTGACTACTATTTTCTTTACCTATAAATGTTCCATAAATATTAGCTCTATCTGCAAGAGTTTGTGCGGACTCTCCTAAAACATCCCATTCCCTAGTAACTTTATAATATTCAAGCAACATTAAATTGATAGATTGCGGGATAGTAACCACCGGCAAAATTTGTAACGGATCACCTACAATAATAGCTCTTTTTGATCTGTAGATTGCCCCTAATGCAGCTTGGGGTGAGGCTTGACCAGCTTCATCTACAAGTAAATAGCCTATTGAACCCATCTTTAACTCGGCAAACAGGGTAGCAAACGAAGCAAAAGTTGTTGATATAGTTGGAACCACCAAGAAAAATGACGCCCAAAGATCTGGCGCTAATTCTTCCAAATCCTTAGGCCAATAACCATTGTTGATCATAGATTTTGCTGATTTTATGTTATTACTAATATATGCAGAACTATTAATAATAAATGATTTATGCAAATTCATTGAATCAACAAAAAGCTGAGAGCGAGTTTTTTGAATCTCTTGATGAATCCAGGGAGATGATCTTTGTAATTCTGAATCGCCAAGTGACCAGAATTGTTCATCTGGAACCTGGGAAATCCAATCATAAGCTTGCATTCTAGATATAATCGCTTGATAATTCTTTGCTTTATCTGAGCACCGCAATTGCTCTTTTTCTAGTTGTAGTAAAATATCCTGCTGTTGTTTATATTTTGTTTTTAGTTTTGATATTTTTAAAAAGAGAAAGCCTTTTTTCTCATTTAATGCATTAAGCTCTTCAATGAGATTCATACATTTTTTGTTCCAGTCTTGATAAGTACTTCCTCTCCTAAGGAAAAGATCTATTAAAATTATATACCAAGCAGGTTTTAATCTTGTAACTGCATGCAGTTGATTGCTTTTACTGTCAATTGATGTTTCGATAAATGATAGTTCTTGGTTATATTCAATAATTTCATTTTTTAGCAACGAAATATCATTGAATGCACTAGATATCTGCAAATCAATTGCCTGTATTTTTTTCTCTATTTTGGGAAGCGCCTTAAGCGCATTATCTAAATGCTCTAACTCTTCTACAAGCCTTGCTAATTTCTCTTTTGTTGCAAAAAATTGCTTCTTACATTTAGACCAGTCAGATATCGGTTTCATAGAGCTTAGCAAATAATTCAAACCATAGCTGTCATCGCTTCCATCTTTTTTAGGGGTATTACTCCAAAACTTATCAAAGAATTTTGTACGGTTTGATTTATTTCCAAGAACTGCCGCGCCTAGACCCCAAGAATCCTCATCTAAAACATTGGAGGCTATTTCTGCAAAATAATCTATATTAAATTCTTCGTCCACTTCAGAACGTCTAGGTATCTCTTTTGATATATTTTCTACAGCTGAGTTATTAGTGCTTGATATAACAATTTCATGACCTATTAATGCTGGATCTAATTTCCAAATAGTGTAGTTATAACCATTAATGGAAATAGAAAATTTCTTTTGATAAGCATCTTTAGGATCATCATATTTTGACAACACCTCTGCTCTTATACCGATCACCCCAGAAATTATATCCCTTAATAGCGTAGTTTTACCGGTGCCTGGAGGGCCATTTATTGAAAACAAACCTTCCTTACTATCTAGTGCAATGTTAACTGCTACTTGTTGAGCTAGCGAAAGAGCGTGCTTCTTATTTCCTGGCCATTTAGCAAAAGGCAAGTACGAAGGGTAGCTATATTTTTTGATTAAACTTTTATCAAAGCGTAAATCATTCTTCGTTTCTGGTTTGATAAAAGCTAGGTACTCTTTTAAATTTTTATTAATAGAAGTTTCTTTGTTCTTTAGCTCTTTGTTCACAAGATCAAGATCGTCTACATAAAAACTATTGAGGATATTATAATCTGGAGCAACTATTTCTTTTAATAACTCCTCGTAGTAATTTATATTACGAAATTTATCCTCTCCTTCTTTTAACTTTGCAAATTTATTTGGCACAGGAATATGACTAGAATAAATAACAGCAATATTACTTATTAAACTAGAAAAATTTTCTAACTCAGATAGCCGCAATATATCTGCTAAAAACTCTTCAAGATCATCAAAAATTATAGTAGAGCATTCTCGATTTTTTGTTATGTCACATATGTTTTTATAAGCATCCTCAAACTTTTTAACAAACCTCGGATACATTGACATCCAAATATCTTTATTGTCTCTAACTTGATTAAGACAACTCATTGATACAAAATAATCTGGCGCTATAAATGTATTTTCTATCAGTTCCCCATAATTATTAAGTTGGAAACTACATAAACAAGTTAATCCTTTTTCTTTTTTTAGATTATAATCAATACTTGAATCATTCAACATTCTCATCATTTGATCTGTAATATCTGAGCATTTTACAACACCTAAAAAAACAGTATATACCCATGTGTAGTTAGGAGTTGTTTTATGTTGAAATCTTGCGCGACTTTGCCAAGCAATATCCTTTGCTCCAAGAGCAGTATGTTGAATTGATTTAATATAACCTATTTTATTCTCTGTTTCAATTTGATGTGGAGTAAATCGTTCAGCTGCAATCCAATAATCAACTATATTTTGGGGAGAGTTTTTGTTTGACATAAGTTATTAACGTGAATTAAGGATAATAAGATTTGCATATTATCTACCTAAAATATCTGTTCTGAAGCAAAAAACAACCTAAAAATACTCACGTATCTATTGTTACGCTCCGCTTTTTAGAACATTTTTTATTTAAAACTAGTTTATTTTATGCAAAAATCTACTAAATTTCTTATCCTTATAGTTCAACGCATATTTGCTATAATTCACGTTATCAGTTTATTTGAATTACTATCTGCTTTATAGGAAATCTATATTTTATACCAATTCTAATTTCAAATTATATATTAGCGTTTTGCAAGATTCGTCTGTGCTGACCTATCTATATACTCTGCTCAGACTCACCTTGAAATGTAACTTCTAATCCAAAATGAGAAATGGTATAATTTGCTCAAGGAAAAAACGCTTGAAGCACGCAGTGCGATTAAATTCGCCCAAAGAAAAAGTAATGAACAGTTGATGCATAATATTTAGATTTTGTGATGAAAAAAACAACCCTTCATTAATTAATTTACAAAAAAGTATAATTTACCATACCTTAAAAAAAGGACCTTTTTATTGTATTAAAATATACTTCAAATAGATGTTTTTACCTTATTTTCGGACTCATTTTTACCCTTTATTTATTTTTATTTAGAAAGTTAGGGATATCTTGAATATTTTTAGATTCCTGTAAATTTCCATTAGTGAATTGTGAATTTGATTCAAGGGGTTGATTTTCTACTGATGTTGTATCTGAAGCGGTCAGCGAATTCCACAAACGAGAAAACAAAGATTTCTTTACTTTTTTTGATTCAACTTTCTCTGATGTTTGAGTTTTTTTTATTTTGTCTAAATCAATTTGTTTTGCGAGATCGTTAAGTTTGGCTTGTAACTTAGCCTCGTTTGTTTTTAATTTGTCATCATATTCCTGGTATGGCGAAGACGAAGATAAAGAAGGATCATTTTCATTCTCGTCAGTATCAACCACAATATTATCAGTGATATCAATTGCTTCTTCTATTTCTATGTCTATTTCTGGGTTAAGTTCAAGTTCTGTGTTTTTTTCTTGGGTGATTTCAATTGTATTTTCCTCTTTTTTAATCTTGTCTACTTCACCTTGTTCGATACCAGTAGCTACTACAGATACTCTAATAACACCCTCAAGCTCAGGATTAAAAGTAGAACCAAAAATAATATTTGCATCGCTGTCTCCAACTTCTTCACGAATCCGGTTTGCAGCACTATCTACCTCATATAAAGTCATGTCCTTACCGCCAGTGATATTAATTAACACACCAGATGCACCACACATTGAATTTTGATCAAGCAGGGGGTTAGCAATCGCTGACTCTGCAGCTTTAATCGCCCTTTCTTCTCCACTTGATTCACCAGTTCCCATCATGGCCTTACCTTTCTCTCTCATCACAGTTTCAATATCTGCAAAATCAAGATTAACCAACCCCGGCGATGTAATTAAATCAGTAACACCACGAACACCAGCGTGTAGAACCTCATCCGCCATTTCAAAAGCCTCTTGAAATGTGGTGTTTTCATTGGCAATACGGAATAAATTTTGATTAGGGATAACAATTAATGTATCAACATGTTTTTGTAATTCGACCAGGCCTTTATTAGCTGCTTTCATTCTCTTTGCCCCTTCAAATAAAAAGGGCTTAGTCACAACTCCAACTGTTAAAATATCCAACTCTTTAGCTAATTTGGCGATTATAGGCGAGGCGCCAGTTCCTGTTCCACCACCCATGCCAGCTGTAATAAAAACCATATTACTACCTTCAAGATGTGAACGAATTTCACTCTCTGACTCTATCGCAGATTCTCTACCAATATCAGGAGAGGCGCCCGCCCCAAGACCTTTTGTTAAAGAAGCCCCTAGTTGAATTTTACTAGTGCTTTTAGAATGCATCAACGCCTGAGCGTCTGTATTTGTAACCACAAAATTTGCACCATTAAGATTAGATTTAATCATATTGTTTACAGCGTTACCGCCTGCGCCACCAACTCCAAAAACTGTAATTATTGGTTTTAAAATAACATTTTCTGGTGCTTTTATATCTAATCCCATATTAAATTTCCTTGAAAATTTTTATGTTGAACTAATTTTATAATAAAATAAAGGAACTTTAAAATAGATATATTTTTATAAAAATAATTACTTATCTAATCCAATAAACTTTACAATAGTTATTGTCCCCATTATAAAAAAATAATATATGAGAACTAAAATTTCTGCAATTAGATTTCTATCTAAAAATGCTATTTTTTTAATGATTTTTGCAATGTAATATAAATGATTGAATTACAAACAATCTCAACAATTTTAGGTCATGGGTTTAAACTCACGTTACTAACGCGAGTTTAGGATAAGCAAAATTGCATATTTACGTATAGATTGACACTTTGTTAGCAAAAAATAACCCCAAAAATACTCAAATATCTACGGATATTCTCCGTTTTTTGAGAACATTTTGTACTAAAAATTGCCTAATCTATACAAAAATCTGCTAAATTTCTTATCCTAAATTCGCGTTAGTAATATCTGATTCTGTATTTTAAATAATTGACTAGCCGACTCTGAAGCTAATTTCAACATTTCCATTAATTGCCCTGTTGTAAAATCACCTTCCTCACCAGTACCTTGTATTTCTACAAGATTACCTTTTTGATTAAAAACAAAATTTGCATCTACTTCAGCATTGCTATCTTCAATATAATCTAAATCAGTAATTACTTGGCCTTTATATATCCCGCAGGATATAGCCGATATTTGAGAAATTAACGGATTGTGCCTCAATATTTTTTTATCAATCAATGATCTTATGGCTAAATGCAAGGCTACATAACTCCCAGTAATAGCAGCTGTGCGAGTTCCTCCATCTGCATTAATTACATCGCAATCAATAATTATTTGCTTTTCACCTAGTATTTTTAAATCAACAGCAGCACGCATTGATCTGCCAATTAACCTTTGAATCTCAAGCGTTCTGCCAGATTGTTTGCCATTTGCAGATTCTCGGCGCATACGGCTATCAGTAGAGCGCGGTAACATTCCATATTCAGCAGTAACCCAACCAGAATTTTTTCCTCTTAGGAAGCGCGGAACAGATTCATCTACGCTAGCAGAGCAAATTACATGTGTATTACCACATTTTATCAAACAAGAACCTTCCGGGTTTAATAAAATATTTGGTTCAATTGAAATTTCACGTATTTGGTTGTTTTTTCTTTTTGATGGTCTCATAAATAATAAATTGTTTGTTTGTATCTTGAATTATATAAAATTTTTACTATATGTGTAATATAAAAGCACATACTTATTAACATGAATTTATGGTAAATGCATATTGCATTTATATGCACTATACTAAAAACAACATAAAAAATAAGAAATTAATACAAGAAAATAAAAATTTTAAAATGGAAGAGCAAGAAAAAAACACAGAAGAACATAATACACAAAATAAAAACCACGAGAATATTAATCAACATAATGTTAATGAACATAGCGTGGATGAGAGCAATCAATCTAATAGCAAAGAAAATAAATCTAGTTCAAAAGATCAAAACGCTAAAATTCAAGAATTATCTGAAAAGAACGAAATTTTAAAAGATAAATTATTACGCCAAATGGCAGAATCAGAAAATATTCGTAATCGTGGAGAAAAACTAGCGGCAGAGGCAAGAGAATATGCGGTATTTAATTTTGCAAAAGATTTAATTCCTGTAATGGATAATTTATCCAGAGCGCTAGAACACCTACCAGATAATTTAAGCGATGATGTAAAAAATATTGCTGAAGGTGTAAAAATGACCAAAAAGGAACTAAAATCTGTATTTGATAAGAATTTATTAGAGTCTATAGCACCACAATCTGGTGAAAAATTTGACTATAATGCGCATCACGCAATATCTCAAGTAGTGACAGACGAATATGAATCCGGTAATATAGTAAATACAATGCAGATAGGATATAAACTCAAAGATCGCTTAATTCGACCTGCTGTTGTAACTGTTGCTAAAAAGGCCTAAGATAAATTTAGAATATATTTAAGACCTATTTTAGATAATATAAATTAGGTCTTAATATGAATATAGTTGTTTTTTGGTCTGTTAGCATATCCTTTTTAATAGCTTCAATTTATTTATTATCCGATATCCTATCCCCCTTTTTTATTGCTTTTATATTCGCATATTTATTACAACCGGCCATAGATGCATATTGCAAATATTTTAAATGGCCAAGATCAATTGTAGCATTCGGAATATTTAGCATATTTCTGAGTGTTTTTACCGCAATAATGACTCTGATTGCACCAGTGATTTATAAACAAATAACTATTTTTATTGATAAAATACCTCAATATAAAACCATTTTTGAAAAATCTATCTTATTATGGTCTGAAAAATTGGATAAAATTGATCCGGAATTCGCAATAAAAATAAATGAATTCATGCAAAATTTTATCAATAGCGCTTTTATCGCTTTCTCCTCTCTTGTTAATTACATATGGCAATATACGATCGCCACCATCAACTTTTTTACAATTATTGCTCTTACGCCAATTATTTTATATTACTTCTTAAGAGATTGGCCAAAAATGGTTAGTAGTATCGAGTCAGTATTACCGATGCGTGGAAAAAGTAAAGTATGCGAAATTTTTACTTCTATAAATGAACTCCTTGCAGCTTATATACGCGGACAATTAAATATCTGCCTTATACTAACAATATATTATGTAACAGCTTTCCAAATTATTGGATTAGACCTTGGTTTATTACTTGGTATTTTGTCCGGATTTTTAATTATTATACCATTTATCGGTGCAATAATATCTTTTCTATTCGCAATGATTAGTTGTTATTTTACTTTTGGTAGCGGGGTTGAATTGATTTATCTGAGCGCTGTATTTATATTTGGCCATACGCTAGAGGGCTATATATTAGCACCTAAAATTATAGGCAACAAAATTGGCTTGCACCCGGTATGGATTATTTTTGCAGTCTTTGCAGCTGGTTCTTTGTTTGGATTCTTTGGAATATTATTTGCAATTCCACTAGCTGGCATAACAAAAGTTTGCATAACTCACATAATTGATTATTATAAATCTAGTAGTATATATAATAAATTATAATGAAATAGTGGTAGTACTATGATACTACTTTTCGAGTTAGATTTGAGTTTAACGGTTTGTGATGAAACAAATAGCCTTCCCCCTAGAAGATAGTAATAATATCTATGATTTAGATGAATATATAGTATCATCATCCAACAATATTGCTTATACAATTTTAAATAATTGGCCTAAAAGTTGGGGGGTCGAACCTTATGCAAAAACTCTAATTCTGCAAGGGCCCAAATTATCTGGAAAAACTTTTTTGGCGAAGAAATGGGCAGAAAAATCAGGGGCATTATTTTTAACAAAAGAACAAGAATTAAACGAAAATTTATTAAACAAATATCATGCCTTTATTATTGATGGATTTAATTCTGAATGGGAAGAAACAAAGATTCTACATTATTTTAATATAATCAATGAGAATAATAAGTATCTGTTGATTACTACCACAAATCTTCCCGGTATAAAACTACCAGATTTGTCTTCGCGTATAAAAGCTACTAATTTAGTTAATATTGATATGCTAGACGAAGAATTAATGAAAATATTGATTTTTAAATTATTTTCTAATTATTCAATCACTGTTAGCAATGAGGTAATTAGCTATTTATTAAAGCACTTACCGCGCAGCTTTCCAGAAATTACAAAATCTATTAAAAAACTTAATTTATACGCCCTAGAGAATAAAAGAAAAATAACAATCCCATTGATTAAAAAAGTGTTATAACGCGAGTTTAGGATAAGCAAAATTGCATATTTACGTATAGATTGACACTTTGT
>JAHDGL010000063.1 GCA_020627625.1 Alphaproteobacteria bacterium
TGGTACCCGCGGCCGGACTTGAACCGGCACGAGCTAAGCTCCGCAGATTTTAAGTCTACTATGTCTACCATTCCATCACGCGGGCACACAGTGCAGTTTTTAGAACAATTTTACTAAAAAAGCAAGGACTTTATGTAGCTTACAAAAATTTTCTTATAAATTTTAAAAATATACAATGAAATAGTTGTACAGTAAAATTATATGATTCTTTTATTGTAATTTACTATAATTTTAAAACATCTTGCATCGAATATAAACCAGCTTTCTTGTCAGATAACCAACTAGCGGCAAATAAAGCGCCGTCAGCAAACGCAGACCTAGATAAAGCTTTGCAACCAACCGTAAAAATTTCATTGTCACCAGCAAAAATCACTTCATGCTCACCGAAAATACCGCCCCCTCGAATTGAAGCAAATCCTATTTCTTCTTTTTTACGCTCTCCTTTGCTAGCGCGGTCAAATATTGCTTTTTCTTTAAAACTTACACCAGTTGCTTTAGCAATCTTCTTGCCAATCATTAGAGCCGTTCCAGATGGAGAGTCTTTTTTATACTTATGGTGAGCTTCTATAATTTCACAATCATAATCATATTGCTTTAGAATTTTGGCAGATTTAGCGGCAAGAATTGCTGTTAAATTAGCTCCTATACTAGTGTTTGCAGTGTATAAAACAGCTACATTTTGTGACAGATCTTCTAGATATTTAAAATGCTCAGTAGTTAAACCGGTTGTGCCAACTATAAGCCTTGTTTTATGAGTTTTTGCAGATTCTGTAAGCTTTTGTATAATGTTTGGATTAGAAAAATCAACAATAACATCAGAATTTGTGCAAAGATTTAACAAATCGCTTTTTGAGTAATTTTTGTCTATCTGAGCTTCTAATTTAAATTTGTTTGACCTTTTTTGAATTGATTGACTAATAGCCATTCCCATTCTTCCAGAAGCGCCAGAAAGCCCTATTTTAATTATACTCATGAAATTTCTTTATATGATTTTGCAAAATATAACAATGGAGATTTATATTGATCAATTTTTGCATTTATTGCCTGCCCAATAAAAATTGTATGATCACCACATTCAAATTGATTGTATTTTTTACATTCAATAATGCATACAGAACCCATAATTGTTGGAATTTGAAAAACATCGCTAGGTATATGGTTAATATTTAAAAATTTATCAATTCCTTTTTGCGAGAAATGTGTCGATATATTAGCCTGATCACTAGCTAATATATTAATGACAAAACTATTAGAGCGATTAAACGCTTTAAAGCTTGTGGATCCTGTATTTAAACAAAAAGATACAAGAGATGGTTCAAGAGAAACAGACGCAAAAGAATTAGCCGTAAAACCCCAAGATTTTCCATCGCAAACCGTTGAAATGACAGTTACGCCCGTTGGGAATTTACCAACAGCTTGTTTAAACTCGTCATTGCGCATTGGTAATTCTCCATTTTTTTGCTAAATCTGATATAGTTCCATCATTTTTTAATTCTATAATCGCTTTGTCGATATCTTGTTTTAAAGGCGAGTCTTTAGGCAAGGCAATTGCAAAAGATGAGCTATATTGATCAATCGAAAAATTCTCTAGCTCTGAGTGCATTTCTGAGAATTTTTGTACTTGTGATTCTTCCATAATAACAGCATCTATTCTCTTGTTTTGCAGCTCCTGCACAAGCATTAAATTATTTGATAAAGTTTTACTCTTAAAATCATACTCTAAAGACATGTCATGTGCTATAGAAGCCCATATAGTGCCAAGTTGCGCCCCTACTATTTTACTCTTTAGTTCGCCAATAGAGTTAACAATATTATCTTTTCTGTAAAGAATTGCAATTTTTGCATCAGTATACGGTATAGAGAAGTCAACTTTTTCTAGACGTTTTTCTGTAATAGATACAGCTGCTATCACCATATCAACATTCTTGCTAGACAAGGCAGCAAGTAATCCCGGGAATTCTATATCTTTGATTTCAATTTTCTTGTCCAAATGTTTACCTATTGCCTTAATCATATCAATATCAAAACCAGCAAATTCACCCCTACTCATATATTCGTAAGGTGGATTATCTGCGCTGGTAGCTACTAACCACTTATCTTTGTCTTCACTATCAGTACAAGATGTTAAAAAGATGCTTAATAATATTGCTGCAAGAAGTTTAAGTTTGGTCATGAATGATATTCCTAAATTTATTAGTTGATATTAATTATTAATTACATTGGTGTCAACGAGGCTTTTTTAACATTATATAGAATCCTTAGAAGGATTAATGCAAAAGCTTTACAAATCTGATTTCAAGAAATTTAGAAGATTAAGTTTCTCTCCATCTATATCTCGACAAAATTCTAGTCTTTTTTCGCTTTTTGGATGCAAAAAACTAATATAGAAAGAATGTAGTACCTGATGCCCCATACTTCTTAAATTGCCTTTAATTGAATCTGGACATCCATGAATTTTACGACTATTATTACCGTATGTTTGATCTCCAACAATAGAATGACCAGAATGACTTAAATGAACTCTAATTTGATGAGTTCTACCAGTCTCTAATTTACATTCAACTATGCTGAACAAACCTCCACGCAATACTTCTAGAGTTTTATAATGAGTAATAGCAATTTTACCGCCCGTTTTTACAACTGACATTTTCTTACGGTCTAGACGACTCCTATTCATGGGTAAATTAATAACCCCTTCTGTTGGTTTCATCACCCCCCAAATTAAAGCTTTATATCTACGAACTAAATTTCTAGTTTCAATCTGTTGTGCTAAATTTGTATGAGCTTGGTTGTTTTTTGCAACAACCATCAAGCCCGAGGTATTTTTATCTAAACGATGTACAATTCCAGGCCTAATTTCTCCACCAATATCAGATAAATGATTAGTATGGTAAAGTAATGCATTAACTAAAGTATCATTATAGTTACCAGCACCAGGATGCACTGTCATATTTGCATTTTTATTCACTACTATAAGATCATCATCCTCGAAAACTATATCTAAAGGAATATTTGTTTGGGGGATAGTTTCTGGTATTTCTTCTATTATAATAAATTCTACTTCGTCATTCTCCTTGACCTTGGTAGATAAATTGGAAATAATCTTACCATTAAGTGTTAAATTTTCTTTTTTTATAGCTTTTTGGATTTGACTACGCGATATTTGAGTACAAAGATTGCTTAAAGCTTTATCTAATCTTAAACCGTTTAAATGTTCTGGAATAGAGTATTTATATTGAGACATAAAAAATAAATAATATTTATGAGTAAATTATATCAAAAATTAGATCATTTGAAATGGTTAAAATCTATGGGGATAGAATATTATTGTTCTGATAAAAAAGATAGTAAAAATTCATTGATTCAAGAATTGAGTAAATTAGAAAAGAATAAAACGATTAAGCACGCAAAAAAAACTGATCTTGTCAAATCTGATTCTATAAATTCTAATATGATCAGTTTCAACAATATTAGCACAAATTCCACTAATATTAGCTCTACTGCTGTTAGGTCCAATATTAATAACAAACAAAATAAGCAAAGCTCTATTATTAGTGCAAAAAATGCTAATCTAGGCAATGTTCCTACTAACATTGCAAACGCAAGAAAATTAGCAGATAATGCTCGCACCATTGAGGAGCTTCGTACTGCGCTAGAAGGTTTTAATGGTTGTGAGTTAAAAGAGTTTGCAAATCATATGGTGTTTTCAGATGGCCCAACTGATGCTCCTATATTAATATTAGGAGAGGCCCCAGGCGCTACAGAAGATGAGAAAGGCATACCATTTTGTGGTGATAGCGGATTAATGCTGGATAAAATGTTAGGAGCTATAAATATCAGTCGAAAAACTAATGCTTATATTACTAATAGCGTTTTTTGGCGCCCACCAGCTAATCGACGCCCAACCAATGATGAAATAGAAATTTGCAAACCATTTGTTGAGAAACACATAGCTTTGATAAAACCTAAATTTATTATCTTGGTTGGTGGCACTGCTATAGCTGCACTTTTAGGTAAGAAGGTTAGTTTTTCTGATATTCGTCAAAATAACTATCCTTATATTAATCAATATCTCTCTGAAAATATTCCAACTAGCGCTATTTTTCATCCTGCATATTTACTACGCCAACCAACTCAGAAAAAAAGCACCTGGTATGATTTATTAAAAATAAGAGAGTTTTTGGACTTACTAAATATATAGTTGATGATAATAAATGCAGTTTAAAATCATAACTATAAATTGCTGTTTTACTAAGAGTTATTGCAGATATATTGCCATTTTTTGACCCTTTAAAAAACGTAAGGTCTCCCTCAAAATGCCCAAATTCAGACCTATTATTTATATATTCTGGTCTGTTTGATATCTTGTAAACAGAAGGTATGCAGCGCTTCCTTCGAGAGTATTTTAGTTGGCGCTTTGGGCGCGCTAGCATTAAATGCTGGTATAATTTTAGTTTCTGACCTTGGTAGGAATAAATATACTGATAAATAGTTTCATGCGATATTTTAACAGGCAATTTTTCATGTTTCATTCTGCCAGCTATCATTTCAGGTGACCATTTCTCCAAAGATAATTTATCT
>JAHDGL010000001.1:0-62938 GCA_020627625.1 Alphaproteobacteria bacterium
CGAGAAGCGAAGCGAGACGACAAGCGCCAGTATGGTGCGCAGTCAATCCCTCTCTCTCCGCCATATTTTATGGATAAACTCTTCCTTGTTCCAAGCCTGGTCTACTTAATCCTTCTGTATATCCATGTTCTCGGTGTTTTTTACTTTGTCAACCATAGAAATTTCTTTATTTCCACGGTCTTTTAGAATTTTTTTTGTGATTCTTTCTTGTGAATTTTTAGTCATTAATTTACTAGACTTAAGCAATCGATTGAAATCAGTAGATTTAAATTTTAAATCTACAATTCTATTTGGTATTTCAATTTGTGTTAATTGAGCGAATTTTTCTTTAACTACGTCAGGTGTTTTTCGATCATTAATAGATATAATTAATTTATCCATAAGTGAAGTTTTTGTCGTTATTTTACTATTATCAAGAGTTCCACAAATTTTTATAAAATTAGCAAAAATCTCTTGTGCGGTTCTTTCTTTCCATGCTTCAGATTTACATAAATTGAATATATCTTCCAAATTTTTTTTATCTTGTTTTTTACCAATAATTTTATTAGTCCAGGATTTAATAAAATTAGTTTCTTCTTTTTCATTAGCATTTTCATAAAATTGCAATATAAATTCTTTATTTTCAAGATTATTATCAGATTTTGTTCCTATATTGTAGTTCTCAAAATAACGTGCCGCTTGCAGGCTGCCTTTAACATACAAATAATCAGCTTCCTCTTGTGCTTCCTTAAAAGATAAAGTGCCAACATTCTTTGTATCTAAACCTATTGTATTTAATGCATTATTACGTACTTCTTGATAGGTATTCTCAACCTTTTCCTTATAATCTATCAATGATTTAGCAAACCCCATCATTTGCACTATTTTTAATATCACAGATATTACTTTAAATAAAAAATTTTGATCAGTAATTCCGGGTTTCTGACCATAAATTGCCATATTTAATTTTGTATTCAGATCATCTGCTGGACTAAAAGCTAAAGCTAATTTCCTGCCTTCCTGGCTTGCCTTATTAATTTGTTCATTTTGGTCTAATAAATTTTCTATATCATTTTGCGGGTTCTTACCATTGAAATATTTTAGTGGAATATTATCATAGCAGCCGCCGTCTGCATATTGAACATTATTAATAGTTACCGGTTTGAATACATATGGAATACAACATGAAGCATGTGCTGCTTTTGCAATTTCTACATTTGGTGTATCTCTAGCATTAAAAAGCATTAATTCACCAGTTTGATTATTTGTTGCAGTAATAATCAAACTCTTAAATTTAACGGGATTAAGAATATGTAATAAATCTAAATCTTTAAAAGTAATCTTTCCTCCTTTCTGAATTTTATTGGATATAGTTTTAAATTCAGATCCACTGTTAGTAATAATTTCTTCTAATTGTTTTTTTTGTTTATCTAAATTCTGCAAACGTTCTAAAGATAATAAGTCTTTCTTGTTTTGCAGAGATAATAATTCATTATTAATTGATTCTAGTCTGGTATTGCATAATTCTGATATATCTGCTTTTTTTAAAAAACTCTTTATATTTTGATTTACAGTATTACGAATTAAGTTTTCTAAAGGTTGCGCACCAGCATTTATTTTTATATCAGTTGCAGGTAATTTTATTCCACTACCCAAAAGATCTATAAAATTAGTATTTTGTCCTATTTGACGAAAACGTTTAGCGCTAATCCCGGTAGCAGTCAATGTTGCAGTAATTGCACCTGCAGAGCTGCCAGCTACTTCCTCAATTCCGCCTAATATTCCATATTCTGTTAAAGTGTCATAAACTCCGGAATATATATTCCCCTTTGCACCACCACCACTAAATGCAATATATTTAAATGGTTCTGCTTGTGCCAATTTTAATTGTTTTAATAATTTCTCATTAAATTTTACCATAGTAACACCCCAAAATTATTTTTTACAAAATACACAAAACTGTCAATGTGCGTTTACTATAACTCTCATTTAGGATAAGAAAAATTGCATATTTACGTTTAGATCGACACTGTCTAGCAAAAAAACAAAACCCAAAATACTCAAACATCTAAGGAGATTCTACGTTTTTTGAGAACGTTTTTTACTAAAAACTACCTAATATAGTAAATCAAGTTGAATTTTGTGCATTTTTTAATTCATCTTTATGAAATTTATATCTCATCTTTTTTGCCTTCAATGGGTTAGCATTTAAGGTAAAAAAAGCTAAAATCTAAATTCCAAAATATTTTTAAAAAAACACATAAACTTCAACTTGATTCACTATATATAAAAAAATCTGCTAAATTTCTTACCATAAATTCGCTTTGTACGATCCAGACTAAAATTTTTTTAATTTTATGTTCGGATTATATAAAATATTAATCTACTAAAAACGTGTAAACCAAATAATATTGGGTTTTAATAAGAAGAAAATATAGGATTTAATTTAAAGTGAGGATTACAAGTGACGCAAATAATAGATATAGTAAATATTATCGCCCTGCACAATAACTTATACCATTTCTCACTTTAAATTAGGTTTGTATTTCAAGGCGAAGCTGCAGAGCGTATATCAGATAGGTAAGTACAGACGAATCGGCGCAAAATGCTAATATATAATTTGAAATGGGAATTGGTATTATACAGACTATTATTACAAACCTCTACCTGATATATAGTAAACATTACTCCATCAGATTAAACGTAGAGAGTTTTGTGTTTTTAGGAAAATTTATTTCTTGGTTCGGAATATTGAAAATTACTATGACACTGGAAAGTACTCTTTAAAGAAAAAAGATATGGCTTTATAGAGATCGTCCATACCTGGCACATTCCGTTGGAAGCAGTATTTTTTTGCCGCACTGGATATGTAATTTTGATAAATCTTTAATTATATTAATTATTACACTACAAGCTATTTATTCTCCAATATCATAGTGATTTACAATATCTATTATTTTCTGCTAATTTGTTTTTTGCTTTGACAAATTTGCTTTATATTTATTTATTTCTTTCTGTCGATTCAGTGTTATCTATATTATTTTCACCTTTTTTAGAATCAACTTCTTTATATTCACGCAGAGCATCCTGAGCTTCTGGTTCTGATTTTGCCACAACAATAACTATATTAGCCATCACTTCTGCATGTAAAACTATTTGAATATTATATACACCGTTAAATTTAATTGGTGAATCAAGTAATATATTAGAATAGTTTAAATTTATTTCAGTAAGCTTAGAAACTTCAATAGCAAGTTGCTTTGCATTTACAGATCCAAATAATCTTCCATCAACAGCAGATTGAGTAATAAAATTAATATGCTTACCCTCTATAGATTTAGCTGCCCGTTCAGCTGCAACTTTATTCTCGGAGTTTTTTTTCTCCAATTCTTTTTGCATGGCAGCAAATTTCTCTGAATTTTCTTTATTCGCTCTAATTGCAAATTCTTGTGGTATCAAGTAATTACGGGCATAGCCGTTTGCTACATCAACTTTTTCGCCAACTTTACCTAATTTTCTTACAGGCTTAACTAAAATAACTTGCATAGTTTTATAATAATATTAATTATGTTAATAAATTTATTTTCTTAAATCAAAAAACTCTATCGATTTATGGAAACAAAAGGTAAAAGAGCAATCATTCTACTTTGTTTAATAGCTTTTTTTAAAGCTCTTTGATCTTTAGCGCAAAGGTTAGTAATTCTACTTGGCAGAATTCTACCACCTTCAGAAATAAATTGTCTTAAAAATTCAGGGTTTTTGTAATCTATAATAGATCTTGAAGGTAAGCGCAGAGTGCTGGTTTTGTTTTTTCTAAAAAGCATTTTAGAGCTATTTTGCACCATGCTTGATGATTCTGAAATATTTTCTTTAGTCATTATGTTAGCTTGCTTTATTTATTTTAGTATCTTTTAGCGTCTGTTTTGAGTTTTTGTTGATTGTCACATCAATAGTTTCTTCAACATTAGAATTGTTTTCTTTCAATATCGTAGAAGGATCCTTGCTAATTTCTTCCACTCTTACTAACGAAGATCGAATCACACTTTCGCTTAACTTTAACTTTCTGTTCATTTCTTTAAGCAAATCATTATTTGCTTCAATACCCATAAAGTAGTAATGACCTTTCTTGTTATTATCGATTTCATATGCAAGCTGTCTTAAACCCCAATATTCAGTTTTAATAACTTTGCCGTTGTAATCTTTAATTATTTGCATAAAATCATTAGCAATTTTGTCAATTTCTGCAGAAGAAACATCTTGACGAATAATGATAATGGATTCATAAAATTCCATATATACTGTCTCCAATTAAATAAAACTTAATTTAAAAATAGGCTTACTTATACCAAGTTTAATATTATGATTCAAGTATTATCTTTCAAAAATACAAAAATGTCTTGAAATAACCATAAATAATATAAAAATAATTTGATTAATTGTGTTTTACCTAGTTGTCACTTTCATAATATTATATATACTAGTTAGTAAATATTTTTTGAACAAGTTATAGAGTATAAGTTAAGTGTCCGATAAATTACCGCCCAAAATTTTAGTTATTGAACCAGATGAAATCTTAAATGCCAATTTATGTAACGCAATAGAGCGCTACTGGTTTGATGTAACAAGAGCAAAAAGTGGAGAAGCCGCTATAAGAGCAGCTTCTGTTGACCATCCACATGTTGCAATTATAAGCTCTAAGATTCAAGATAAATCAGTTAGCGAAATGTCTGCACAGCTTAGAAAAATAAAAGATATGCATAATCTACCAATATTATTTCTTATGGAAGAAGGAGAATCCATGGATAATATCGTAGTTGATAAAAATATTTGTTATAAATCATTGTTCAGACCGTTTACGCCCAATATGTTAATGACTACTATCAGAGAATTGCTAAGACAATCAAAACCTGTATTTCAAGATAAGGTAATAAAATATAATGATATTAGTATGGACCTGTCTACTTACAAAGTATACAGAGGAAGAAAACAAATTCACTTAGGACCTACTGAGTTTAAAATTCTACAATTACTTATTACTAAACCAAAAAATATCTATTCACGTAGCCAAATTATCGACTATGTTTGGGGCACTGATGAAGATATAGCTCATCGTACAATTGATGTTCATATAAATAGAATCAGAACTTTGATGAAATTAGACACAGATCGTTATCAATTAATTAAAACAATCAGATCTGCGGGATATTGTTTAGATTAAAGTTTTTTTAGTTTTAAAAGCTTGATCAGCGATGAATATTTGATAATTTAGATTACAATTTTACGGAGTATATTTTTGTCTTTAGAAAAAAAAGTACAGTCGAGTTTGATTATAAAGCGACTACTTAGGGAACATATCGCTCCATATAAATGCAAAATAATTATCGCTGTAATCTTTATGGTAATATCTGCTTTGTGCGCAGCGGCAATTGTGTGGTTAGTCAAACCTGCAATTGACCAAGTATTTGTAACTCATGATCGTCAAATGTTGGTAATAATTCCATTACTAATATTCATTGTATATTTTATAAAAGGGATAGCCGAATATTTCCAAAACTATATCATTAAATATGTGGGTCAACAAATATTAACTAATATGCAAATGCGAATGTATGAGCATTTATTATCCGCTGATTTTTTATTTATACAATCACAATCATCTGGTCGTTTGATTTCTAGATTCACTAATGATATTATTTTAATGCGTGGCGCCGTATCAAATATGTTAGTTGGTTGCGCAAAACATTTATTATCTGTATTGTTTTTAATAATACTGATGTTTAATCTGGAACCATTCTTGTCTGCTTTTGTATTTTTTGCTTTTCCCTTTGCGGTATATCCGATACAAAAATTAGGTAGAAAAATGCGCAATATCACCGGTGAAGCTCAAGAAGAACTGAGTTACTTCACCTCTAAATTAGACGAATCATTTTTTTCTATAAAAATAATAAAATCATTTTGCACAGAAAAAATCGAAACCCGTAGAGCTAAAAAAATTACTGATAAAATTTTAAATTTTTATAAAAAAGCAGCTAGATTTGATTCTCTTACATCACCCATTATGGAAATATTAAGCGGCATTACAGTCGCTTGCGTTCTATGGTATGGAGGACTAGCAGTTATTGAAGACAGGATGAGTACCGGCGCATTATTTGCATTTATCACAGCTTTTGTTTCTGCTTACAGGCCTTTTAAAAGTCTGGTTTCATTAAATGTAAATTTACAAGAAGGTTTAGCTGCTGCAAACCGTGTATTTAATATATTAGATTTAAAGCCCACTATTCGTAATATCGCAAAACCACTTACTCCAAAATGGACAAAACCTGATATAGAATTTAAGAATATAGGCTTAACATTTGATAATAACAAAACAACTATTAAGTCTTTGGATATAAAAATACCTTCTGGGCAAACATTTGCTTTTGTAGGCAGGTCTGGGAGTGGTAAAACTACTTTGGCTAATTTATTAGTACGTTTTTTTGATCCAACAAATGGTCAGATTAATATTAATGGTGATAATATTAAAAATATATCTCTAGATCATTTACGGAGTCAAATTTCAATAGTAACGCAAGATACTTTATTATTTGATACAAGTATTTTTGAAAATATTGCTTATGGTACAAAAAACGCTACCAAGAAAGATATAATTGCAGCAGCAAAAGCTGCAGATGCCCATGAATTCATCGAATTATTACCAGAAGGTTATGACGCCATGGTAGGTGTTACAGGCTCTAACTTATCTGGTGGTCAAAAACAAAGGATTGCTATCGCGCGTGCTTTTTTAAAAAACGCTCCTATATTGTTATTAGACGAAGCAACAAGTGCACTTGATTCGCGTTCAGAGCAATCAATAATAAACTCATTATCTAAATTAAGAAAACAACGTACTACATTAATTATTACTCATAGATTGAAAAGCATAATTGATGCTGATCAAATAGTAGTTATGAAAAAAGGAGAAATAGCAGAGCAAGGTACGCATACTAGTCTGCTAGATATGAAAAAAGAATATTACAAGTTATATAATAAAGAATTGAAAGAAGTTAACAATTCTGTATAATAATTTTCATACTAATAAATATTTATAAAAAACAATAAGAGGAAAAATGTTCATAGAAACAGCGCTTGCGGATAATGATACTATCACAATTCAAGATACAACTAATGAACAAATGGCACCAGAAGCCATTGAATCAAGCTCTACTTGGACAAGTATGGTGCCAATGGTGCTTGTATTTGCTGTATTTTACTTTTTACTTATACGCCCACAAGAGAAAAAACGTCGTGCTCAAGAAGATTTAGTTTCTGGAGTGAAAAAAGGGGAGGAAGTTTTAACTAACTCTGGTTTGTTTGGTACTGTGATAAAAATAAATGATAGTGATAATACTATAATTGTGCAAATTGCAAAAGATATTGAAGTTAAAATGCTAAAAAACTCTATTGCTGATATTGTAAGCAGAGATAAAAAGAATGGTAAGACATTGCCTGCTACTAAAACATCATCTAAAAAACAAACTAAAAAATCGTTGAAAGAAACTTCTGCTGCTACTAAAGCAAAGAAATCTCCAACTAAAGTGAAAAAATAAAAAATAGTATTAAAAGAGAAGAATTAAGTGCATAGAATATCAAAGTGGAAAATTATTACGTCTATTTTATTTACTATAATTTCTATAATTTATGTACTGCCTAATATTATAGATGATAGCCTAGAGTGGTTGCCTGGAAACAAAGTTAATCTTGGTCTTGATTTACGGGGTGGTTCACATTTACTTTTAAATGTTGATTTTGATAGTTATATGGATGAAGTTAGCAATTCTGTTGCTGAAGGATTCAGAAAATATGCACGTAGTAATAAGATTGGTTATAAAAATTTACGTGTTTCTAAAAATAATATAAGCTTTAATTTACGTTCAAAAGATGATTTTAAATCCTTAAAAAAAATAATTAGAAACATTGATCCTAACCTTTCTTTTACAGAAAAAGATAAAAGTTTTATTACTCTTTTCTATAGCGAATATGAAATCAATAAATTGCAGGATAAGGTAATAAATCAATCTATTGAGATTATTCGAATGCGTGTTGATAGTAATGGAACTAAAGAACCTAATATTCAACGCCAAGGGGTAAAGAATATTTTGTTACAAGTTCCAGGAGAAGATAATCCATCTGAACTAAAAAGAGTTTTAGGAAAAACAGCAAAATTAACATTTCACCTAGTAGATGAATTTGCAAACACAGAGCAAGCAAAAAACGGAAATGTACCTATTGGTTCTAAACTGGTAAAATGGGAAGATGGTAATGCTGATCATTTAATTATCAAGAAAAAAATTATAGTTAGCGGTGATCAGTTAAATAATGCACAAGTGCAGTTTCAAGAGGCTCAACCTGTTGTACAATTTTCGTTTAATCATTTAGGTGCTAAAAGATTTGCAGAGGTAACTTCTAATAATCGCGGTAGGCGTTTAGCTGTAGTGCTTGATGGCACAGTACTCAGCGCTCCAGTAATTAATAGCCCAATACTTGGCGGAGATGGAGTTATTTCTGGTAATTTTACTGTTGAATCAGCTAATGAGTTAGCTTTAATTTTGCGGGCAGGCGCACTACCGGCGCAATTAAAAATTGTTGAAGAAAGAACAATAGGACCAAATTTAGGTGCAGATTCGATTAAATCTGGTAAGTTAGCTGCGTTTGTTGGGTTTATATTTGTTGTGATCTTTATGATATTGTCTTATGGAATATTAGGAATATTTGCCAGTATAACACTAGTAATAGCACTTATTTACATCTTTGCTTTGTTATCTATTCTGCAAGCAACATTAACATTGCCAGGTATTGCGGGAATTATTTTAACTATAGGAATGGCTGTTGATGCTAATGTATTAATTTATGAAAGAATACGTGAAGAATTAAACAAAAAATGCTCTAACTTATACGCTGTAAAAATGGGGTTTGATTCAGCTTTTGCAACAATTACAGACTCAAATGTTACAACATTAATCGCTGCATTTTTACTTTATAGTTTTGGTGTTGGAGCAATAAAAGGTTTTGCGGTAACTTTAACAATTGGTATAATTGCATCAATGTATTCAGCATTGGTTATTACTAAGTTAATGATTGATTTGTGGTTAAAATATTTCAACCCAAAAAGCATTGGGCTATAAAATTTTATTCATACTTATTAAAGACATTGATTATTTTAGGGGTGAATCATAATGAAGATTGACAAAAAAAATAAATTTATTTCTATATTAATATGGTCTTGTATAACATTATTTTATTGTTATCAATACATCTTACGTCCATTACCTAATATTATAATGCCAAATATTTTAGGGAAATACGGCATAGGTGCAGCAGAGTTTGGGTCTTTTGCTGGTATTTATTATATAGGGTATATCATTGTTCATATTCCTATTGGCATATTACTTAGTCGCTTTGGTGCCAAAATAGTAATTCCTATATCCATAGCTTGTACTGCTATTGGCCTTGTACCTATGGTTTATTTTGATTCGTGGTATATGGTAATAGTCGGAAGAACCTTAACAGGAATGGGATCATCAGCAGCTATTGTTGGAGCTTTGCAAATATTTCGTATATTATATCCAAACAAATTTGCAATGATGCTTGGTATCATGGTTTCTCTTGGATTAATCACAGCAGTATATGCAGGAACACCATTATCTAGTCTTATTAATTCTGTCGGTATAGATTTAACTATCAATATTTTATTATATACTGGAATTATTTTAGCATTTATAACTTATTTATTAATGCCAAATACCACTTCTGAGATTTTAAATCACAATATTTGGTCTGATATCAAATCTATAATAAGTAACTATAAATTGTTGTTTACTAGCTTGTTTGCAGGCTTAATGGTAGGCCCATTGGAAGGATTTGCCGATGCATGGGGAAGTGCATTTATAACAAATGTTTATGGTTTAGAAAAATCTATAGCTGATACTATTACTTTATCGATTTTCTTAGGTATGTGTATAGGTTGCGTTCTTTTACCGTATATTGCAGACAAAACAAAATGGTTTTTTGGTGTAACAATTTTTTCTGGTATAATAATGGTTGTCTGCTTTATCTATATATTAAGCGGTCATGCAAATGCAAATTCTTTATATTATACATGTTTAATCATTGGTATATTCTGCGCTTACCAAGTAGTGATTATTGCACGTATTGCAACATTTGTCCCAGAAAAAATCAGTGGTATGGCAGCTGCTGTTGCTAATATGATTATAATGGCTTTTGGTTGGGTTTTTCATAATGCTATAGGTATTAGTTTAGATAATTTATGGGATGGTGCAAAAACTATTGATGGGGCAAGAATTTATACCCCTGAGGCATTTATTGCTAGTCTAGAAATAATACCAGCAGCGACAATAATAGCAATTATAGGTCTTGGACTTATAGCGATGTCATATAAAATAAAGGCCAGATTAAAAGAATGAACCTAGACATCTTATACTATTTTTCATTTTGAATTGGAGGTTTGCATTTCAAGCTGAGGCTGGCCAACGCATATTTGCTATAGTAGATTATATCGACTTTACAGGCTCTATTATGACACTATTATTATTCTGTTGCGTAGGGTTTGTATATTCTTTATTTTTTACAGAGGATTTAGTATAAGATGTTTTTGTTATAGTAGATTCTATTTGTTGTTTATCTTTTAGTTTATTTTCTTGGTGTTGTTTTTCTTTTTTCAGACTCTGATTTTCTGATTTATACAAAGCAAGTTCTTGACGAGCCTCATTTAACATAGATTTGATATTATTTATTTCTTCACGTAATTCTAGATCAATCGGCTTTATGTAATCTGTGTGGGTATTAATCTTATGATTTGCCTTAGCAATTGAATGAGAACATTCATTGCAAGATGGACTAGCATTATCATCATTTTCTCTTTTTTGCTGTGACTCTTCGTGAATCATCGCTTTATACATTTCTATATTTTGAAGTTCAACATTTTCATTTTCGTATAATTCATCATCAATGAATTGATCTTCATCGTAATTATTGCGCATAATATTTTTTTTTGCTTGAGCAATATATTTTTTATTATACAAAGGAAATCTTTTTTCACCTTTTAAACCTTTAAGATCAGACATTTTATTATTAGCAGAGCGTTCATTAGAACAATTAGTAAGAAAAAAAGATAAGATAATTAAAATGAATGTTTTTCTAGTCATAAGGCTAAATATTATATTACATCAAAAATAATTTATACAATATTAATTAATGTCATATAAACTTTTTAGTTTCAATAACGAATGACTATTTTCCTTAAAACATTATTCAATTATTTTCAAAACTGTGTCGGCTAAATGTCTAGCCCCATTAGTTTTTCTGGATAATAGATTTTTTGAAGCTTGAGTAAGCAAATCTCTATTTGTAATTAGTTCATTTATTTTTTCAGCTAAAATCAGAGATGAAATGTCTTTTTGCGCATAGCACCAGCTAGCATTACTATTTTCTAAATCTTTTGCATTAAAATATTGATGATTATCTGCAGCATATGGGTAGGGAATAAAAATTGCTGGCAGGCCAATATTAGATAATTCTGCGATAGTACTCGCTCCTGAACGTGCAATAACTAATTGTGATTTATTATAAATTTCAGATATATTATGAAAAAAATCAGATATTTCATAGGTCACATTAAGTTTTTTATAAAATTCTGCCAATTTATTCTGGTCTTCTTTTTTGGCTTGTTGCGTTACACTAATATCAATTGATGGATTAATTATTTTTAGTTTCTCTATTGCTTTTGGTACTAGATCTGAAAAGATTTTAGCTCCTTGACTTCCTCCAAAAACAAACAGGTGAAAATCTTTATTATAAAAATTATTTTTTTCTACTAAATTTTGAATATTTGAACGCACCACATCACCAGTAAATAGTAATTTTGATTTGAGTTTTGTATCAATATTCTTGGTCTTCTCATAAGATAAGGCTATTAACTTGGCATATCTAGCAAAATAACAATTTGTTTTACCCAAAAAACAATTTTGTTCCTGTATAATTATTGGTATTCTAAATAATCGAGCTGCTAATAAACTTGGAAAACTAGGATATCCACCAAAGCCAATTACTATATCTGGTTTAATTTTACGTAACAAGATGGCCGTTTTAATACAAGCTCTGAGTAATTTTATCACTGACTTAATTTTATTAATGAACCCAAACATTGAAAGATGTAAGTCGACTATATGTATATTAAAAGACAAATCATCAGTAAGATATTTCTGGCAACGCAGATCTGTAATAAGATGTATATCAGTAATGTTATTATTGTAATGATTATTAGGAGATTGAATCTTTAGTAATTCTTCTGCAATAGCAATAGCTGGAAATAAATGACCACCTGTTCCCCCTGCTGCTAATAAAATAGCTCTCTTTTTCTTCATTATAGCTTGTTATTAATATATTGATTCTTATATCTTGTAAGGGAAGCTGTACGTTTTGTCAAACCAAGTAACATACCAATAGATAATGCTATTGCCAAAGTAGATGACCCTCCGTAACTTATAAATGGTAAGGTCATACCTTTTGTTGGCAATAAATTCAAAGTAACACTGATATTAATAGTAGATTGCAAACCAAATTGTGTGATCAACCCAATAGCAGAAAGTTGAATAAATTTATTATTCTCGTTTTTGAGATTACTTAAAGTTCGAATCACAATAAATGCAAATACAGATACGAGCATAATGCATATAATCGCGCCAAATTCTTCTCCTGCTACTGCAAATATAAAATCACTATGCGAATCAGGTAAATGCTGCTTAACCAAACCTTCTCCTGGTCCTTTACCGAATAATCCACCATTCTGAAAAGCTAATATCGATTTTGTTATTTGATAATTTTCACTATTAGTCGGATCTAGGAAATTGTTAATTCTTGCTGCAACATGTGGCAATAATAAATATGCCAGGAGCGTTCCAAATATCCCTCCAATGAAAGATAATATTATCCATATAAAAGGCAAGCCTGCTATAAATAATTGTATACCAAATATAGCAGTAATTAATACTAACATACCAAAATCTGGTTGAATAACAAGTAAACCAGCAACAATGATATATAAGATCATAGATAATTGGAAGCTAGGAAAATCATCTTCGTATTTTAATGACAATATCCAACCAATTACAATACAAAAAAATGGTTTAATAAATTCTGATGGTTGATACGAAAATCCAGCAATCCTTAACCAACGTACAGAACCTTTAATTTCATAGCCATGGAATTTGACTAGAATTAGCATAGCAATACTAAATAAGAAGCCTAAAATGCTTATGCGTTTGATCCATTTTTTATCCAGTGCAGAAAAAATAAATACACAGATTATAGCTATAATTAAGTAAATTACTTGCCTTGAGGAAAAATAATTACCATGTAACCCAATCGTTTCTGCAACAGATGAGCTAGTTGTTGTAACTAGCATTAAACTAAATGATATTAAAATAGTTAAGGCAATAATTATTGGTTGGTCAATATTACGCCACCAATTTTTGATAAAATTATTTTTATTTAAATTTTGCATTACATTGTTTAAGATCTATATCATTTAAATTGTGCATTATATAAATTGATAAAATTATTCCCCCTATCTGCAAAATTTTTAAATTGATCAAAGGAAGAACAAGCCGGGGCTAATAATATATTAATTAATTCTGATTTAGCTTGCTGTGCATCATTAATCGCAGCATTAAATGCCTCCTTCATATTATCATGAACAGAATAATCAATTTTACCTTCTAAATATTTTGCAAATAGTAATTTACTCTCTCCAAAAAGATAGGCTTTGTTGATATTATGAATAGATTCTGCTATAGGTTCTAGAGTTTTTTCTTTAAACACACCACCAGCTAACCAAAAAATATTTTCAAGTGCTGATAAAGATGATAAGGCAGAACTAATATTCGTTGCTTTACTATCATTGTAAAATGCAATATATTTTTGCCTACCGATAAATTGCCTACCGATAAATTGCATTCTATGTTTTAAACCTTCGAAACTTGATAAATGTTTTAGAATATCCTTTCCTTGAATTCCAATTGCTCTGCATACTGCAAAAGCCGATGCTACATTCTCTAAATTATGCTGACCAGGTAAATTACTTAATAATGGTAATTTATAAGATTCAAAATCAAAAAAACTATCTGTTAAATGCTCTGAGTTACAATTAATACCTTTAAAATTTTGTCTATGACTTATATTACTATGATTTATATTATTATGATCGATATTAATAGGAATAAGTTTTTTATCTCCTAGATTATATAATTTATTATATAATCTTTTAGAATCGACGCTATTAGTACCTATTATCTTTAAGCCATCTCCATAAAATGCTTTTTCCTTAGCAGCGCAATAGGCCTTGTAACTACCATGCCTATCTAAATGATCTGGCGATAAATTAAGCAAAACAGAAATCTTAGGATCAATTGATGGTAATAAATCTAGTTGAAACGAAGATAATTCTAAAACATAACCTTTTGCATAATGCGGAAGATCAAGAACAGGAACGCCAATATTTCCACCAATATGGTAATTTAGATTATTTTGTTTAATAATATGTCCAATTAATGCAGTAACGGTGCTTTTACCATTAGTTCCGGTAATTACAATAATATCGGAATCATGATTAACATCTAAGAATAATTCAACATCAGAGGCAATTCTTATATTATATTTTGATGCTAGAGAAAATATTTCATGTCCAGATGGTATGCCAGGGCTTACAATAATAATATCTAGTTCTTGCCATTCTGGATCTGATATTGGTAATAAAAATTGTGAATCAATTTTATCTTGGTTTACTTTCGCATCATCCCAGCAAATAAGCTTATTGGTTTTAGTTTTTAAAAAATTAAAACTAGATATACCGCTAATGCCAAGGCCAAATATACCAATTTTTTTATTATTAATCATATTTTTATTATATATGCTATGGTTTTTCTCAACATACAATTTTTCAACATACAATCCATAAACATAGCTTGAGGTTAATTTAGTGAACGTGCGTTAACTATATTCTAAAGCAATTTATTTTCCTGCATTTGCTGCCAAAGATGCTGATATAAATTTTTCTAAATCTCCGTCTAATACGTTAGATGAATTACCAGTTTCATAATTAGTACGTAAATCTTTGACCATTTGATATGGTTGCAACACATAAGATCTGATTTGATTACCCCAACCATTATCAGTCTTGGCTGCATTTTGTTTATTTAGCTCATCATGTTTTTTCTGGATTTCTAATTCAAACAACCTTGCCTTTAACATAGACATTGCCTCTGCCTTGTTTCTATGTTGGGAGCGATCATTCTGACATTGTACTACAATATTAGTCGGTATGTGCGTAATACGCACAGCAGAATCAGTTGTATTAACATGCTGCCCACCTGCTCCTGATGCTCTGTAAGTATCAACACGTAAATCTTTATCTTCGAGAGTAATGTCTATATTCTCATCAACTTCCGGATATACCCAGCAAGAGGCAAAGCTAGTCATGCGTTTCCCTGCCGCATTAAAAGGCGATATACGCACTAGACGATGTACGCCAGATTCAGTCCTAAGCCACCCGTAAGCCATTTCTCCTTTGAATTTGATGCAGCATGATTTGATCCCAGCTTCCTCACCAGAAATTATATTAACTATTTCTGTTTTGAACCCCATTCTTTCACCAAAACGTAAATACATGCGCATCATCATAGAAGCCCAGTCATGACTTTCTGTGCCCCCCGCACCTGCATTTATTTCTAAGAAACAATTATTCATATCAGCTTCACCAGAGAATAGGCATTGAATTTCTAACTTCTCTGCCATTGCTGCAATATTTTCCATCTCATGTTGAATTTGTTTCAGAAGATCTTCGTCACTCTCGCTTTCGGCCATAATTGCAAGCTCTATATTTTCTTGCAATCCATTATTTATATAATCGTACGAGCTGATTATTTTTTCTAATAAGCTTTTCTCTTTTAAAATAGACCCAGCTTTTTGTTGATCATTCCAAAAATCAGCAGCAAGAGATTCTTCTTCTAATTCAGAAATACGTTCTCTTGATTTATCTGGGTCAAAGTGACCTCCTGAGCAATATCAGTGATTCCTCTATTTTGTTTTTTAAATTTTCTAGCTCTGAGCGCATTACATATTACCTGAAATTAATTACGTAAAAATGACTAAAATTACTATCTAAATTGAAGTAAAATGACATTTTACTTCATATTTTACTATATTTAGAAATGATATTTTACTATATTATCTAGATTAATTAATATAGCAAATATTTAAAAACAAAAATGACCAATAAAAAATTTATCAGAAATTTTTCAATTGTTGCGCATATAGATCATGGCAAATCTACACTAGCTGATCGCTTAATTGAATATTGCGGTGGTTTACAACAAAGAGAAATGGAACAACAAGTTCTAGATTCAATGGATATTGAAAGAGAACGTGGAATTACCATTAAAGCGCAAACAGTCAGGCTTGAATATAAGGCTAAAGATGGAAATCTTTACCATCTTAATTTAATGGACACACCTGGTCATGTAGATTTTTCTTACGAAGTAAGCAGATCGCTAGCTGCATGCGAGGGGTCTTTACTTGTTGTCGATGCAAGTCAAGGAGTTGAAGCGCAGACACTGGCTAATGTTTATCAAGCTATTGATAATAATCATGAAATAATCCCTGTTCTTAATAAAATTGATCTACCAGCTTCAGAGCCAGAAATGGTCAAAGAACAAATCGAAGATGTTATAGGAATCGATACTAGTGATGCTTTAATGATCTCAGCAAAAAATGCAATTGGCATAGAGGATGTGCTTGAAGCTATAGTTAATCGCTTGCCTGCGCCAAAAAATAATTTCTTAGAAGAAAAAAAACCAGATGTATTAAAAGCTCTGCTTGTTGATAGTTGGTATGATCAATATTTGGGTGTAGTAATTTTAGTTCGAGTTTTTCAAGGCTCGTTGAAAAAAAATATGAAAATTAAAATGTTGTCTACGCAAAAAATATACAATATAGACAATGTTGGTTATTTTACGCCTAAAAAAGTCATGTGCGAATCTCTTGACGAAGGGCAGCTAGGTTTTTTTACCGCATCAATTAAAAAAGTTACTGACTGTAAAGTTGGAGACACTATAGCAGAAAATTCTAATCAAGATATTACTGTGCTACCAGGATTTAAACCTAATCTGCCGGTAGTTTTTTGTGGTCTATATCCATCTGATGCGTCCGAATTTGAATCACTCAAAGATTCATTAGAAAAGCTACATTTAAATGACGCAAGCCTTGAATTTGAAACGGAAAGTTCTAACGCTCTAGGATTTGGTTTTCGTTGCGGTTTCTTAGGGTTATTACATCTTGAGATCGTACAAGAAAGATTAGATCGTGAATTTGATCTAGACCTAATAACTACGGCTCCGAGTGTGATTTATCAGGTCATTTTGAATAGCGGAGAACAATTAGAAGTTCATAATCCTGCAGACTTCCCAGATACTCAATCAATCGAGTCGATGTTAGAACCTTGGATTAAGGCTACAATTATGGTTCCAGAAGAATATCTTGGCGCAGTTCTAACATTATGCACTGATAAGCGAGGCATACAATCTGATATGCGCTATATGTCTGGACGGATGATGCTGATTTACCGCCTACCATTAAATGAAATTATTTTTGATTTTTACGATCGTTTAAAAAGCTGCACTAAAGGTTATGCTAGTTTTGATTGGGAAATGGATGGTTATGAAAAAAGCACTTTAGTAAAATTAAATATTTTAGTTAATAGCGAACCAGTTGATGCGCTTTCAACTATTGTACATAAATCAAGAGCTGAATTCCGAGGCAGAGAATTATGTAAACGTTTGAAGGATCTAATACCAAGGCAATTATTCCAAATTGCAGTGCAAGCTGCTATTGGTGGTAAGATAATCGCAAGAGAAAACGTGAAAGCAATGCGTAAAGATGTGCTTGCAAAATGTTATGGTGGTGATGTTTCAAGAAAACGTAAGCTTTTAGAGAAACAAAAAGCTGGTAAAAAAAGAATGCGGAACGTAGGAAATGTAGAAATTCCACAATCAGCCTTCATCGCAGCATTAAAGGTTGGTGATGATTAAATTTGATAAGAAACAAGATAAAATAGCTATTATTGCTCCGGCTTCTGGTTGCAAAAATGGTGATGGTCATCTACATTTAGAAAAAAGCTTAGCCCGTCTTTCGAACCTTACAAAATTTTTCAAAGAAAATGGATTTAAATATGCTTTTGATCCTAAAATATTTACAATTAATGATTTAGGTTATTTTGCTGCGCCGAAAATTGAACGTCTCAAACAATTAAAACAAGCTATTCTAGATCCAGAAGTGAAAATAATATTTACATTTCGTGGTGGTTATGGATCTGCTGATATTGCATTTGATTGCATTGATATATCACCTTCTAAACCAAAAATTCTTATAGGATTTAGCGATATTACTGTACTACATTTATTATTCAGACATTATAAGTTGCCATCCATACACGGTTCTATGGATGCAAAAAACGATAAAATGTTACAAGAAATAATTTCGGTTTTAAATGGTGGTTCTGTTGAGATAGAATTAGAAAATATTTCATATGAGCCTAAGTTTCGAAATATTGATATAGAAGGTGAAATTATTGGTGGAAATTTAACAATATTATGCAGTATGCTCGGTACAAAATTATCTCCGATTACTAAAGATAAAATTTTGTTTTTAGAGGATATAAATGAAGAAGGCTACCAAGTGCACCGTCATTTACTACATATGTATCATGCTGGTTTATTTAATCAGATTAAGGCTTTAATTATTGGGGAATTTAGCTATTCAGATCAGCATCTTGAACCAACTATTACATCTTTTATTAAAGAATATTTATCAAATATTCCAGTATATAGAACTAATCAAATTGGTCACGGTGATGTAAATCTTCCTATTACAATAGGCGCTATTGGAAAAATCCAGAATAATTGTTTTACAATTCCTAGCCTGTTTAAATTAGTATAAATGAATATGGAAATTCGTATTGGTACCAGAAAGAGCAAATTAGCACTTATTCAAGCTAATATAGTTGTTGATCAAATTAAAAATCAAATACCTAATATTGAGTGCAAACTAGTTCCAATTATTACTAGTGGTGATAAAATTACTAATAAAAATTTATATGATATTGGGGGTAAGGCTCTATTTTTAAAAGAAATAGAGGAGCAATTGCTTGATAATCAAATTGATTTAGCCGTACACTCACTTAAGGATGTGCCAGGTATATTACCACAAGGTTTATCAATTTCAGCAACCATTGAGCGCGAAGACCCTAGAGATTGTTTTGTTTCTTATAAACATAAATCTATTAAAGAATTACCCATTGGTGCAATAGTAGGCAACTCCTCGGTGCGTCGTAAAATATTGCTACAAAAATTTCGTCCAGATTTAAAAATAGTACAATTCCGCGGTAATATAAATACCAGGTTAGAAAAATTAGAAAATGGTGAAGTAGATGCCACAATACTAGCTTGCGCTGGGCTTATGCGTGCTAATTTATTTAATCCAGAATTTTGCTATCCTTTAGAATTTAATCAAATGTTACCAGCGGCAGGTCAAGGTACTATAGCTGTTGAGATTTGTGAGGATAATCACACAATGCAAGATATTTGCAATAAAATTAATCATTTAGATACTTGGTATTTATCATTAGCAGAGCGTAGTTTTTTAACGTATCTTAATGCTAGTTGTCGTACTCCATTATCTGCTTATGCTGTATTTAAAGATGGTCAAATAGAAGCTACTTATATGATGTCAGATATCGAAGGTAATAACATTCGGTATCACAAAGAAATAGGAGATACTAAATCTGCTGCTGATATGGGAATTAGGGCTGCCAAGATCATGCTAGATATTGCTAAATAATTAATTTACAATTCTCTATAGTAACTTCATAGTAACTCTAATCAATAGAAATTTTTAATTTTACTATAATGTCACTTTATATATTAATTTTCTTGAAAAGAATCTAAAAATTAAATAACCTATTAATACCATTTCTCATTTTTGAATTAGAATTTTACATTTCAAGGTGAGGCTGCGCAGCGTATATAGATAAGTAAGCACAGACAAAACCTGCAAAATGCTAATATATAATTTGAAATGGGAGTTGGTATAATTAAGGCTATTTTTTATCTATTATTTTACACACAAATAATAAAAATTAAAATTAGAGTAAATAATGCAAGAAAATACTAATATTTCAGATTTATACAAAATGATCGCAAAATATAAAACAATGGCTATGCAATATAAAGCAGAAAATCAAAGTTTAATAGAGATCAATTCAATAAATAAAAACGTTTTACATAATTTTATTAATTCTAACGAAAAAGAAAAAAACAAACAGGCGCAAGAAATTGAAAGGAAAAATGCAAAAATACAAGAACTACAACAAAAATTAAAACAATTAGATAATTGGGTTAAAGTTGATTTTCCTGAAGACGAAATAATACAAAGTCATAGTTCACAAAAAAACCTTGAGATTTCTGGTGAATCTCATAGTTCTTTTTACGAAATTGATTCATAACTAAAACAACATGGTATTGTTAACTATATATAGTTCAACGAATGTTTACTATAGTAAAAAATATTGCGCTATGCACCAAGCATATCCATTTCAATACTAATTAAGTCCTCTGGAGAAGAAAAATGGTACCAATGAACATTCTTAGCTGATAGTCCGATTACTTTATCACTATTTAAATAATATTCTCTGAGAGAGAATATTTTTAATGGGTGTTTTGCAACTTTCTTTGGTTTTAGAATTTGTAGGCCAGCGTAAATATATTCATAATTCTCTGTTTTATCAGGTCGGTGCAACTTACCTTGGGAATCAAGATCAAAATCACCATGACCAGAATATCTAGATACGTCATTATATGGTTGCATTAACAATAAAAAATCCATTTTATTTGCATCCCATTTTTTAATCATAGCATTAAAAACATTATATTCAGATTGTATTACAATATCAGTATTTAGAGTAAATATTGGATTATCCCCCAATATTTTACTAGCATTTTTAATGGCTCCACCAGTTTCTAATAATTCTTCTTCATATATTGTTACTATTTCTGGGAAACCCGGATTTTTTTGTTTGAACTCTTTAATGGATTCTTCAATCTTTTTATGTAGATAATGCGTGTTAATAACTATTTTTTTAAATGGATATGATTTACACAAATTCAAAGCATGATGTAATATCGGTTTGCCCAAAATAGGAATCAAAGTTTTAGGTGAGTTTTCTGTTAAATGACGCATACGGTTGCCAAGCCCTGCTGCAAATAACATTATTGTATCAATCATTTTAAATTCTCCAGCCAATTTTTTAGTGGATTAAGAGTCGCATGCGACAAGTTATACTTAAGATATTTAAGCACTCTTGGAATGTATTGTAAATAATTATTGTCTTTATCTCTTAATAACTTACGTATAAACACTCCTAAAATTCTACTATTTCTTTGCGCTCCCAAAATATGATAATTTAGTAATGTTTCTTTTATATCTACTTCTTTTTTCTCTACAAAATATTCTAAATATCGTATTGCTTCTTTGCGTGGTACATCTATGCGCGCATCTTCTAGGATAGATACTAAATCATAAATTGGAGACCCAATCAGAGCATCCTGAAAATCCAATAACCCCAACTTTTGTATATATTCACGATTCTCCAAATACATTAAGTTCTCAACATGATAGTCACGCAAGACTATACTACTTTGCATAGGTGCTTGCTTTTTTAAAATATTAATCCAAATTTGTTCAAATTCTACGATTTCATATTCATCAAGTTTGCGTTTATATGTATATGGTACATACCATTCGACAAACAATTTAAGTTCTGATAAGAGTAGTTCATTATCGTATTGCGGTAAATTTGAAGGTGGCTTCTGATTTTGCAGGGAAATTAGCAGGTCTATAACTAAGTGATATATATTTGTACATTTTTGTTGATCACACTTTATAATATTTATTATGTAATCTTTTAGACTAGTTGAGCCAAAATCTTCTAATATTAAAAAACCATGCTCTAGATCTTGGCTAATAATTTGTGGAGCTGAGAATCCGTTTTTTTGTAAATAAATACTTATATCCACAAATGGTTTTACACTGCAATAATTTGGCGGACAATCCATTACAATATATTTATTATTTTCAAATATTATCCTGTAATAGTCTCTTTGCCCAGCGTCCCCAACTATTGGGGTTAAAGAATCCAAAGAACCTGGGAAAGATTGTTCAATAAATTGTTTTAAAATTATATCTCGGCTAATATTTGTATTATTATTATTTTTTTTACTATTGTTTTTTTTGGTATTGTTTTCTTTGATATTGTTTTTCTTAACTCCATCTTTTTTACTGTCGCTACCCTTTTTTGTGCTTGCGATCACGTTCATAATTAAACGGCTATACGCTTTTTCGAAGTTGTAATTATTTTGTTGCTTTTCTTATTCTTAATTGTTGCAACCGTCTCATTATCCACTGATTTTTTATTAAAAGTAAGTTGTTTATTTTTTATCTCAGAAAAATTATACATATCTTCTAACAATAAATTCTCAATAATTGATTTAAGACCCCTAGCACCAGTATTTGTCTTTAAAGCTTTTTCAGCAATTGCCTGCAGAGCATCTTTGGTAAAAGTTAATTCTGCATCATTAAGAGAGAAAAGTTTTTTATACTGCTTAATGATTGCATTCTTAGGTTCAGTAAGAATGCGAATTAAAGCCGCTTTATCTAGCTCTTTTAATGTTGCAACAACCGGTATACGACCAATAAATTCTGGAATCATACCAAATTTTATTAAATCTTCGATTTGTAAATTTTTCAAAATATCATTATGACGCATTTCTTCAATCGATTTTACGTTTGCTGCAAAACCGATAGAGCTTTTATTACTACGCATGGCTATAATATGTTCAATACCCATAAATGCCCCGCCGCAGATAAAAAGTATATTTGATGTATCTATCTGAATAGAATCTTGTTGCGGATGTTTTCTTCCTCCTTGTGGCGGCACATTTGCAACCGTCCCCTCCATTATTTTAAGCAATGCTTGTTGTACACCTTCACCAGACACATCACGAGTAATCGACATATTTTCAGATTTTTTAGCAATCTTATCAATCTCATCAATATAAATAATACCTTTTTGAGCTTTCTCTACATTAAAATCTGCTGCTTGCAGCAAGCGTAATAAAATACTTTCGACATCCTCACCAACATACCCAGCTTCTGTAAGAGTAGTAGCATCCGCCATGGTAAATGGTACATCTAATATTTTAGCAAGAGTTTGTGCTAGTAAAGTTTTACCAGAACCTGTTGAGCCTATCAGCATGATATTAGATTTTGATAACTCTACATCGTCTTTTGCAGGAGATGCAATATCTTCTAAACGCTTATAGTGATTATAGACAGCAACCGATAATACTTTCTTAGCTCTATCTTGACCAATTACATGTTCATTTAGTATTTTACAAATTTCTTTAGGGTTAGGTATTGAAGAAGAGATTGCTTCAGCTTTCTCATTTGCATCTTCTGTAATGATATCTAGACAAATTTCTGTACACTCATTACAAATAAATACTGCTGGTCCTGCTATTAATTTTTTTACTTCAAATTGGCTTTTACCACAAAATGAGCAATGTAGAAGCTTTTCTTTAGATTTTTCTATCATCAATTTACCTAAATAAATTTCTATATTATAGTCCGTACTATGGATTATTTATATTTAACAGCTATTTAACAAAAAGTAAAACTTTACTTTTTTACTAACATTAAATCTCTGTTTTGAATTATTTTATCCACTAAACCAAAATCTTTTGCTTCTTGCGGTGACATAAAATTGTCTCTTTCCATGCTTTTCTCCATCTGAGCAATAGTCTTGCCAGTATGTTTAGCATAAATACTATTTAACAAGCTTTTAACTTTCATCGTTTCTTTAGCATGAATCTCAATATCTGTTGCTTGCCCCCTGTATCCACCAGCTGGTTGATGAATCATTACGCGGCTATTAGGCAGTGCATAGCGCATTCCTTTTTCGCCAGCTAATAAAATTGTTGCCCCCATGGAGCAAGCTTGTCCGATACATAATGTTGCAATTTTTGGTTTGATATATTGCATAGTATCGTAAATAGCTAAACCAGAACTAACCACACCACCAGGAGAGTTAATATACATATATATTTCCTTGTCAGGATTGTCGGCTTCTAAAAATAATAATTGTGCAACAATTATATTTGCCATTTGATCTTCAAATTCACCGCATACAAAAACTATTCGTTCTTTTAATAGTCTAGAGTAAATATCATAAGATCTCTCTCCTTTTGGAGTTTGCTCAACAACAACCGGTACGTATGGCATAAGTAATTCTCTACGGATTTTTTAATTAATATTTGTTTTTATAATTTATTTTCTTTGTTAAGCTCAAAAAGATCTTGGTATCCTCCTATAAACTTATCATCTATAAATATATAAGGAACAGTAGTTTGTCCTGTTTGTTCGATTAGTTTTATAATCAAATCGTTTTTATTTGTCAATTCAACTTCTTCATAGGGAATTCCTTTCCTTTCTAATAATATTTTGGCTCTAGTGCAATAGCTGCAACCATTTTTTGAATAAATCATTACTTTAATATTTTCTACAACACCAGATTTCATATTATCCTTAAAATCAGATTTCGCAACATTCTCAACTACAACTTCATTTGTTGATTGATAATTTGTATATAATTTTATGCCAGCCAATATAGTTAGTATAAATAAGATAAATAGAGTGATTTTATTAAATAGTTTGTTTTTCATAATGTAAATTCATTGATTTTGTATTACAAGCATAACAATTTGATAATACAAAATCCACACAAAATAAATATGAAATATATTTTAATATCAAGTTTTGGTATTAATTATTTATTAGCATCTGTTATAATAAGTAATTGAACTAAAATGTGGTTGTGAATTAATATGCTTTCTAACAATTTAGAACACACTCTGAGCAAAGCTCTATCGATTGCTACCGAAAAGCATCATGAATATGCCACATATGAACATCTTTTATTAGCATTAATAGACGATAGCGATGTCAAGCAAGCTTTAATAGAAAACAATGTTGCAATAGAGTTGCTAATTATCCGGTTGCAAAAATATATTGAACATAATTTAGTTGATTTGGTTGATCAAAATGTCAAAGAAGCAAAGCCAACAGCAGGTTTCCAGCGTATAATTCAGCGCGCTGCACTTCACGGACGCGCTAATGGTCAAAAAAATATCACAGGAGTGCACGTTCTAGCAGAGTTCTTTTTTGAATATGAGGCATATGCGTTACTATGCTTGAAGGAATCAAATTTAAGTAGAAGTAATTTATTGGAATATATTAAAAAATATTCTCAACCAATTAAAAAACTATCTACTGATACTGACACCTCACAAGTAACTTTGATTAATAATTTAAAACAAACAAAAAATAATTTGAATACAAAATTATTAATAGGAGGGCAAGAAGCGCAAGAACAAAATGAGCTAGAAAAATATTGCACTAATTTAAATGAATGCGCCAATACAGATGCAATTGATTCTTTGGTTGGTAGA
The DNA here is from genome assembly GCA_020627625.1 of Alphaproteobacteria bacterium. Lineage (GTDB taxonomy): Bacteria > Pseudomonadota > Alphaproteobacteria > Rickettsiales > Rickettsiaceae > Megaera_A. The sequence goes on from JAHDGL010000001.1 coordinate 25,647, forward strand.
CAACAAGAAATTCAACGTGCTATTGAAATTTTATGCCGCAGGAAAAAAAATAATGCAATTTTAGTTGGTGAACCCGGCGTTGGTAAAACTGCAATTGCTGAAGGAATGGCGATTCGGATAGTAAAAAATGACGTTCCTGAAATGTTAAAAAATGCTGTAATTTATTCTTTAGACGTGGGCAGCTTAGTTGCTGGCACAAAATTTCGTGGTGACTTTGAAGAGCGAATAAAAAACTTACTGAAAAAATTTAAAAATACTCAAAATGCAATTTTATTTATTGATGAGATTCATACAATCATTGGTGCTGGCTCAAATCAAACTGGTTCTTTAGATGCAAGCAACCTTTTAAAGCCCGCTTTAGCAAAAGGTGAGTTACGTTGTATTGGCTCTACTACTTTTAAAGAATACGGCAATCATTTTGAGAAAGATGCGGCTTTGATACGCAGATTTCAAAAAATAGTCATTACTGAACCAAACGAAAAAGAGTCATTTAACATACTTAAGGGTCTTAAGAATTATTACGAACAACACCATAATGTTGTTTATTTAGATTCTGCATTAAAGGCGGCTGTTAATTTATCAACTCGTTATATTAATGATCGTTATCTACCAGATAAAGCTATAGACCTTATTGATGAAGTTGGCTCTAGAAGTAAATTATTAAAAAACAACAAACAAAAAGATGAAAAAATAATTATAACTAATAAGCATATAGAAGAATTATTATCTAGCATTTTAAATATTCCACAAATTAGTATTGAATCTAGTGAAATTAGTCACTTAAAATCTTTAAGTCATAATTTGCAAAAATGTATTTTTGGCCAAAATGAAGCTATAAACAGTCTTTGTGCGAGTATTAAATTATCAAGAGCGGGACTACGCAGAACTAACAGACCAACAGGGTGTTATCTATTTGCCGGACCAACTGGCGTTGGTAAAACTGAACTTGCAAAACAGCTAGCTATATTTTCTAATATGAAATTATTAAAGTTTGATATGTCAGAGTTTGCAGAACAAAGCGCACCATCAAAGCTCTTAGGGAGCGCTCCAGGATATGTTGGATTTGATCAAGGTGGTATGTTAACTTCCGAGGTCGATAAATATCCTTATTCGGTAGTATTACTCGATGAAATTGAAAAAGCGAACTCAGAAGTACTTAATTTATTATTACAAGTAATGGACGAAGGTGTTCTTAAATCTAGTTGTGGTAAAATGATTGATTTCACCCATACTATTATTATTTTAACTACCAACGTTATAGCTAAAGAACAATTTGATTTTGGCTTTAATAAAAATGACCAAAACCATCAACCAAATATTAATATGGACGGGATCAACTCCACATTTAGTCCAGAATTTCAAAGCAGACTTGATAATATAATATTTTTTAATCCAATAGACGGAATAGTAGATAAGATTGTATCCAAAAATTTACAGGATTTAAAAAAACAACTTGCAGATAAAAAGGTTAGTCTTAAAATCAGCCCAGCTGTGAAGAGATATTTTGCACAAAAATGTTTTAATGCAGATAATGGTGCAAGAGGGCTTGATAGGACAATAGATAGCAAAATCAAACAGATAATTGCTGATGAAATTCTATTTGGCAAGTTAGTTAATGGAGGAATAGCTAATGTAAGTTTTTGTAAAAAGAATCATGAAATAGTTTTTAAGTTCTCAAACACAAAAGATATTCCAAAAAAACAACCAGAAACTACAATGGATTGAATCTAATCAGAGTTTTAGGATGTTTTTGGCTAAAATAAGCTTATATTTTACAGAAAATAGTTATTATTTTTTTAGCAATTCTAACTCTTGATTTAGTTTTATCACTAGAGCGTGTAATTGTTCGTACTCTTCTCTAGTAACATATTTGCCTTTTATAATTTCTTGCTCTATATAGCTGGCGCTAGATTTTTGCATGGCTTTTCTGGATTGACGGAATAGTTTATTTGCCCCAGATAGTATCTTTACTATATTTTCTTGATTCATTATTTACATTTTGTTCTTTAATTTAAAGTACTTTAATGGAAAGAGCGTGGAGACCTGTTTCAAACTCACTTTTAAGAAGGTTGTTTATTATGCGATGCTGTTTCACCTTATTTAAGTTTTTTAACTCTTCAGCAGCAATTTGGATAGCAAAATGAGTCTCTCCTTTATCAGAAAGATTTCCAGAATGTCCAGCATGTTTGGCGCTATCGTCAGTGATTTCTAAAATATGTGGGTTTAAAACACTCAGCTTTTGCTTTATGACTTCTGTTCTGCTCATAAATATTATTTAATAGTTTTAAAGTGATTACATCTTTGATAGTATGTTAATCATTATTTTTCGAGCATAGGATGTTATGGAAGAAAAAGCAAGAATTATAGCAAGCATACAAGAAGATCTAGATAAAATAGAAAATGGCATATTATTATCGATAAAGCTACTTAATAAAGATGAGCTAAATATTTTAATTGAAGACACTGATAAAATTATAAAAAAATTTTATTTTATGGTCAGAAAGGCCTGTGAAGAAATCAAGGATTGTAAGATAATTAAAACCACAGACCCTACAAAAATATATATTATTGTCGCAGATGATTTACGTTTAGCCGAAAAATTAGCGTACTCAATATATTCACAAGTACAATTATATGTCGATGAAGAATTCCCAGAAAGCTATTTAAAATGTTCCGTAGGTAGTATTAGATTCTCACCAGAATTAAACTTAAATGCTGATAAATTAATATCCAGGTTAATATATGGTATATTATCATCTCACGACCAAAGCTATTATTACTGTTATGATGATAATCCAATTAATATAGATGATATAAGAGATCGTAATATAAAATTAAACTTATTAAGATCTTCGATACTAAATAAAAAAGCCAAGTTTTTATATCAACCTATTATTGATCGAAAAACTGGTGATATTGAATATTATGAATGTTTATTACGCATTCCAGATAAAAATAATAATTTCGTATCTGTTGGTTCTATTATAAAAGATGCTGAGAAAAAGAATTTAATTAATATAGTGGATTTTACAGTAATCGAAATGGTAATTAGGGAGCTTTATCGAGACGAAAAAATAAAATTATCTGTTAATATTTCTAATATCGGCCTGCTTAATAAAAGATTACTTAAAAGAATAGAAACATTACTAAAAAAATATCAAGTTGCTAATCGATTAATCATAGAAATAACAGAAACTTCATTAAATTACGATTTAGTTGCAACTAAAAATTTTATTAATACACTACGTTCATATGGCTGTCGTTTTGCTCTTGATGATTTCGGTTCTGGTTTTACATCTTTCAAACAGCTAATTAATCTACCAATTGATATTATTAAAATTGATGGTAGCTACATACGTGATGTATTAATTAACAAACATAGTAGATCTTTTGTTGAGGCTTTAATTAAACTAGCTGCAGATCTTGGTATAAGAACCGTTGCTGAATTTGTAGAAAATGGAGAAATTGCTAAATTCTTAATAGAGATTAAAGTTGACAGTATGCAAGGCAACTTCTTCCTAGCAGCCTCTGAAAAGCGCATATAGACATAATTAAACCATGATTCTGGTTCGGTTTTTTTATAGCAAAATAAAAAAATATCTTTATAATTCTGATAATTGAAAATTATAATGCGAATCGATTTCTAAATTACAAACTATATTTGGCAGTGATTATTTGTCAGTGATTTGAATATTTTATAATTCACCAAACATGCATCTTATCAATTTTACTATAAAAAATTTATTAAATTATAATTACAAGTTAAGCTATGAAAAAACTATCATTCCAAGAGCTAATATTAGAGTTACAAAAATATTGGCAAGATTATGGCTGTGCAATATTACAGCCTTATGATTTAGAAGTTGGGGCTGGGACTTTCCACCCGGCAACTGTTCTGCGTGCGCTTGGCCCAAAACCTTGGAATGTTGCATATGTACAACCATCAAGAAGACCTACTGATAGTAGGTATGCTGAACACCCAAACCGTATGCAACATTATTATCAATTCCAGGTAATTTTAAAACCATCGCCTGATAATATACAAGAATTATACCTCAAAAGCCTAGAGCATCTTGGTATTGATATGAAAAAACATGATATACGTTTTGTTGAAGATGATTGGGAATCTCCAACTCTTGGCGCATCAGGATTAGGTTGGGAAGTATGGTGCAACGGCATGGAGGTATCGCAATTTACCTATATGCAACAAATTGGTGGTATTGATACCAGACCCGTCTCTGGTGAACTAACTTATGGCCTTGAACGTTTAGCTTTGTACATTCAAGGAGTTGATGCAGTAAAAGATCTAGATTGGAATGGTCAAACTGGAGAAAAAGCTTTAACTTATGGCGAGGTGGATTTTGATGCTGAGAAACAATTCTCAAAGTTTAATTTAGAAATCGCTAATACTGAAATATTATTAAAACATTTTGATGACACCGAAAAACAATCTATAGACCTAATAAAAGAGAATCTGCCAATGCCTGCTTATGATTATTGCATAAAGGCTAGTCATTTATTTAATTTACTTTGCGCAAGAGGAGTAGTTAGCGTAACAGAGAGAGCCGCTTATATTGCAAGGGTACGAAATTTAGCTAAGTTAGCCTGTGAAAAATGGATAGAAATGGAAGAAGGAGCATAAATTATGAGTGATAATGGCGAATTATTGATAGAATTACTTTCTGGTGAAATTCCCGCTATGATGCAACAAAAAGCAGCCAGAGCTTATAAAGATATTTTTAATAAATATTTTTTGGATAATTCAATTAAATTCGAACAAATTAATATTTATGTCGGGCCAAGACGTTTGACAATTCATGTTGTTGGTTTAGCTAAAAAACTACCACCAACAATTACAGAATTAAAAGGGCCTAAAGTTACTGCAAATCTTGATGCTATAAGTGGTTTTTGCCGTTCTAAAAATATTAGCCTCAATGATTTAACACGTACAGAAATTAAAGGTTCGGAATTTTACATTTACAAACAAGAAACTCCAGAAAAAAATACAAAAGATATATTGCTAAAAAGTTTGTACAAACCAATTTCTGAATATGTATGGCCTAAATCTATGTATTGGGGAAATTATAAAATAAAATGGGTGCGTCCATTAGATAATATTTTATGTATATTTGATGGAGAAATTATAGCTTTTAATTACGGTCATTTAACAGCTAATAATTTGTGTTATGGTCACAGATTTATGTCTCCAGATATGCATAAAATTAGTAATTTTGCAGAATATATGAAAATATTAAAAGATAATTTTGTAATGTTAGATGCAAATGATCGTAAGAAATATATTCAAAATGAATTAACAAAACAATCAAAAGCTTTGGGGTTGGTTGTTAAAGAAGATGAAAAATTACTTGAAGAAGTAGTAGGTCTTGTTGAATATCCGCAAATATTACTAGGAAAAATAGATAAAAGATTCTTATCAGTCCCAAGCCAGATTTTAGTAAGCGCAATGCGTTCTCATCAAAAATATTTTAGCTTGTTTGACCAGGATGGAAATTTTGCTCCGTATTTTCTTTTTGTATCTAATATTGCATCAACAGATGTTGATACTGTAATTGCGGGCAATGAAAAAGTATTATCCGCTAGATTAGCAGATGCATTATATTTTTATAATCAAGATCTAAAAACATCTTTACATAAAAAATCTGAAAATTTAGAAAAAGTAATTTTTCACGCAAAGCTTGGTAGTCTTAAAGATAAAACCAAACGCCTCGCAGAAATAGTAAAATTTATTGATCCAAATAATAATAACGCAGCAAAAGCAGCATTATTATGTAAAAGCGATATTGTGTCAGAAGTAGTAGACGAATTTCCAACTTTGCAAGGCATGATGGGTTATTACTATGCAAAACATGAATCATTAGACAATGAATTGGCAGTAGCTATTCGTGATCATTACAAACCTCAAGGGCCTTCTGATCATTGTCCGACCGGTGCTGCTGCAACATTAGCCCTAGCCGATAAAATAGATAGTTTTTGTGGTTTAATGCTTGCTGGCGAGAGGGCGAGCGGTTCAAAAGATCCATTTGCATTAAGAAGACAGGCTTTGGGGATAATTCGTATTATCTTAGAGAATAATTTATCTCTAGATTTACAAAATTTAGTTAATTTTGTATCCGATCAGTATAAAGATAAATTAATTGTTGATGAAGAATCTAAAAAGCAAATTGATGAATCTAGAGCACAAATTATTTTATTTTTAGAAGAACGTTTAAAATATTTTTTCAAGGAAAAATATAGTAATAATTTGATTGCATCTTTATTAGATTTAAATAAAGAATCAAGCTTAGTCGAAATTAAAAATAAATTAGAAACGCTTAATGAATTTTTGTCTACAGAGCAAGGCGATGATTTGTTAACATCTTATAAAAGAGCTAATAACATCATAGAAAAAGCAAAAATAGAAAAAACAAATTTGAAAGATAATACAAACAATGACATTGATCAATCTCTATTAATATCTGAACATGAAATAAAGCTATTTTCTGCTATCAAACATTGTAATGAAAAAATCACCGAAATTATTAACATCAAAAATTATAAAGAAACTCTAGAGTTGCTAGCTAGTATGCGTGGTGTCATAACTGGTTTTTTTGATAATGTTATGGTAAAAGATAAAGACCCACTGATTACAAATAATCGTATGCTACTCTTAACACAGATCAAGCAGATTTTTAATAAAATAGCAAATTTTGATAAATTTTGATGAGTAGAAAAAACAAATCAATAAATAAATTAAGTAAATAAATGAGCGATATAAATCAAGCTGCAAAAATTATTAAAAATGGTAGCCTGGTCGCCTTCCCAACAGAAACAGTGTATGGTCTTGGCGCAGATGCAACTAACCAACTTGCTTGCCTTGAGATTTTTCGTGCCAAAGGACGCCCAACGAATAATCCATTAATAATTCATGTTGCTTCTATTGAAAAAGCTATGTCTTTAGCTGAATTTAACGACGATGCTAAATTATTAGCAAAATTCTGGCCAGGACCAATTTCTTTTGTACTTCCTAAGAAGAAAAATTTAGAACTCGCGGATTGCGTCAGTGCGGGGCTTGATACTATTGCAATTCGTATCCCTTCACACCCGATCGCTTTGGAGTTAATAAAAGCAAGTTCATGCCCGATAGCTGCGCCTAGCGCTAATAAATCTGGATATTTAAGCCCTACTTTGCCTGAGCATATAAGAAAGAATTTTACGGATAAAATATTTATATTAGAAGACCAAGAAAATCGTTTATCTTACGGATTAGAGTCAACAATACTTGATTTAAGCACCTCTATTCCTACTATTTTACGATATGGATTTATAACTCCAGAAAACATAGAATCAGTTTTAGGTAAAAAAGTAGCCATTGCATCAAAATTATCTGCAATAAAAGCTCCAGGCATGGCATATCTACATTACTCTCCTAAAACAAAACTTAGAATTAATGCTACAAAATTAAATGATAATGAGATTGGTCTAAATTTTGCTAATAGTAAACTGGGAGGAAAATATTCTTTGAATTTGAGCATTAATGGTAATTTAGCAGAAGCTGCATCTAATTTATTTGCATATCTATATAAATTAGATGAATTTGCGTTATCAAATAATTTGCATAGAATTGCTGTTGCTCCTATTCCCAATGAGTCTATAGGTCTTGCAATAAATGATCGTTTAAAAAGGGCTGCAGAAAACTCTATTAATTTGAGTTCAAACTAGTAAAAATAAGCAAAGAATGAGTGTTGTATGTCGAATAGTACAATCTTGTCGTTGTTACAAGGATATTGGTTTAACCTCAACCTATAGATAAGAAATAATGGTGAGCCCGCCGGGGCTCGAACCCGGGACACCCTGATTAAAAGTCAAGTGCTCTACCAACTGAGCTACGGGCTCACATAAATAGATACCAAAATATATTATATGTAATATATAATTTTAAGTCTCACCATTACTCTGTAGTAAGTGCTTTGAACTAAATATAAACTAAAATAAGTATATTTTAATTTTCAAAGATTTATTGATTTATTCAATAAGTTAATTTACTTTATCGTCGAAAAACAATAATATGTCAACAATTATTTTATAAATACGAGTTAATTTTAAAATGTATCCCAACTATCCTGAAATATTATCTGATGTAGCAATAATTATTCCATCTCGCATAGGTTCTACTAGATTACCACAAAAAGCTTTACTTAATATAGGCGAGCTTTCATTAATTGAACATGTAATTCATAATTTGAAAAATATTGCAAAAAATAATTTATACATAGCTACAGATTCTATAAAAATATCAAATCTTGCAAATAAAGCAGGGGCAATTGCGATAATGACGGATGAAAATTGTTTGACTGGTTCAGATCGCGTATATCAGGCTTTACAAAAAATACCAGAGAATCGCAAAATTAAATATGTAATTAATGTACAAGGTGACATGCCATTTATTAAACCTTCAATTATAACAAAAATTATAAATGGTTTAAAAAATAATGAAGGTGATATCATGACACCTGTTGTAAAAATTAATAATGAATTAGCTCAAAATGACTCAAATGTTAAAGTCGTTATAAATAAGTCTAAGCAAGCAATGTATTTTTCTAGAAGTTTAATTCCATATGGCGGATCAGAGTTTTTATACCATGTTGGAATATACGGTTTTAAACGTCATACTCTAGAAGAGTTTGTAAAATTACCACAAGAAAATTGTGAAAAATCAGAAAAGTTAGAGCAACTCAGAGCATTAGAACATGGTATCAAAATAGGAGTTTGTTTCTCGAATGAGATACCAATTTCAGTTGACACCCCAGATGATTTAGAAAAAGCCCGAGAATATTATATGTCCTTACATAATAGTTAAAATCACGGTAATTTGAATATATAGCAAATATGCGTTGAACTATAGTAAAATCCAATCAAAGGAATTATAAAGATTTTTATGATTATCAAGAAAAATTTAAATATTAAATCCAAACATTGTTTGACAATTATCAAAATATTAAAATCATCAAATGCTAACACGCGAATTATTGGCGGAGCAGTTAGAGATTCTTTATTGGGTGTAAATAGTTCCGATATAGATATTGCTACAGATTTGACGCCTGATAAAGTGATAAAACTACTATCTTCGCATAATATTAAAGTTATTCCAACAGGAATTAAATTTGGTACAGTAACAGCGATTATACAAAATGAACATTTCGAGATCACTACATTACGCAAAGATTTGAACTGCGATGGAAGATATGCGCAAATTACTTATACAGATGATTTTGCAGAAGATGCAGCTCGTAGGGACTTTACTATTAACGCACTTAGCTATTGCCCTATAGAACATATTATTTACGATTATTTTGATGGTATATCAGACCTAAAAGCAAAAAAGTTAATTTTTATTGGTAATCCAGAACAACGAATCAAAGAAGATTATTTACGTATATTGCGTTTTTTTCGATTCTCTTCTAGATATGCAAAAGAACTTAATAAGGAAGCTTTAGAGGCGTGTATTTTGTACAAAAAGAAATTAAAATCTTTATCAGGTGAGCGTATAAAAGCAGAGTTAGATTTATTGTTACCACTGCCAAATAGTTCTAAGATTTTATCTTGTATGTTTAAAATAGGTATTCTAGAACAAATATTACCAATCGATAATTATGACCAAGAGCTACACAAGAAGGCTTTAAAAATAGCAAATTCTTTTGGAACCAACTTAGAATTACCTATAATTTATACAATATTATTCATCTCTTGTGATGATATATCCTTAAAGCAATTACTAAATTTAAAATTTTCTCGTCTTAAAAGTAGAATGATAATAAAGATGCTCGAGTTAACAAAAACCAAAGACATCTCCATAATGATTACAAAATTAAAAAACATTTGGCTTGAAAATAAAGATTGTTTATTATATTTTATCTGCGCTTCATTAACTATTGAAGATTTTTCTTTGATTAAATCCCTGCATAATGATTTAAAAAAATTAAATCGCCCTGTTTTTCCAGTAAATGGAGAGGATTTATTAAAGCTAGGTTATAAGAATAAAGAATTAGGCAAATCTTTAAATTTTATAAAAAACGCGTGGATAGAAAGTAATTTCACGTTAAATAAAATACAATTAATCAAATTGGTCAAAAATAGTGAATAATAAAATATTACTTACGGAAATGATATTAACAGGAATAATATTATTTTTTGTTAATATAGCAATAGCTACACCTCCTAAAATTGTAACTAGCATAACTCCAATCGCAAGTATTATATCTATGATAACAAAAGATGTTGCAAAGATAGTAGCTATCGACGCATCAAATGGTTGTCCACATCACTATCATGTACGACCTAGTGATAAAGAAAAAATAGATAATGCAAAATTATTAGTTTATATTGACGATCATTTTGATAGTTTTTCCAAACATCTTTTTGCAGACTCCCAGGAAGAAGTAATTCAAATCAGCGATTTAGAATCTATAAATTTTACAGATAGTAATGGACAAAAAAATTGGCATTTCTGGTTAAGTCTTGATAATATACTTAAGCTAAATAATGAATTTGTGTCAATCTTATCTAAAAAATTCCCAGACCTTAAAACAGATATTATTAAAAATCAAGATAACTTTAAAATGAAAATTCGTTCTCTTGCAGAGAGCAAGAAAAGTGCACTTAAATCTATAAGTACCTTAGTTTTACTTAGCGATAGTTTAGAACATTTTTTTACTGAAATAGACCAAAATACTAAAATTATCAAATTATATCAAAAACAATATCCAAGCTTAAAATACCTATCAAAAATAGAAAAAACACTCAATTCCGATTCCAATCAATGTATTGTGATTGATAACACTCAAGATCCAACATTATATAAAAAATTTAACAAAAAAATTATACAACTAGAATCTGAAAATTGGTCTGTAAAAGATTTTAATTCAGAAATTTCGGATTTATTTTATACAAAATATACAAACTTAATCAATCAATTACAGGATTGTATAACGCGAATTTAGGAGTTTTATTTATTAATTTTACATAATTCGATGCACACCACCTACAAAAAAATTGGCTATTCTCCTTGAGCAAGAGAATAGCCTCTTTTCCCATCAAATTCATATAAATTTTCAGTTTTTATAAAATCAATCTCCGATTTTGCCAAATTTTTTAATAAAAATATAATATCACTGTGATTCATTTTATTAGATTTTGGTATAAAACGACAGCACCAATGATCTGATTCGATAAAATATTCTTGGTCACGAGGCCATAATTTAAGTCCCTTTGAAGCTATTGTTTTTAAAATAATATTACCGCTATCAATTAAATTTATCTTGCTTGCTAATTGATTTGCCGAATTTAAATGAATATCAATAAACACATCCACACCAACAAGCTTTTTAACTTCGGATAAATTTATTTTATAACTATTATTATTCTCCTGATGCTCGGGACTTTCTTGTGAGTTTGGATTTTTATCGCTATTATATTTCGCTATTTTTAACTTACTTGGTTCTTGACCTAATCTTTTTACTACTTCTTTTGCAAATGTATCTGTTCCCACTTTTTTAGAAGATTTCTTATCATTATATATATCAGCTGTATGTATTCCGTCTTCTATTGTCTTTTTCCATGCATTTTCTATATTTGCAGCAATATCTCCCTGACCAATATGCGATAGCATCATTATCGCCCCATTTAATAAACCAGAAGGATTGGCAATATTTTGCCCAGCAATATCTGGAGCTGAACCGTGAATTGCTTCAAACATTGCATATTCTTTGCCGATATTTGCAGAACCTGCCAAACCAACGGAACCAGAAATTTCCGCCGTAACATCAGAAATGATGTCGCCAAACAAATTTGAGGTAACTACCACATCAAAAATCTCTGGATTATTAGCAATTTTAGCAGTACCAATATCCACTATATAATGTTCATTTTTTATTTCAGGATATTCTTTAGCTATTTCGTCAAATACCTGATGAAATAATCCATCTGAAAATTTCATAATATTGTCTTTACTAAAGCAAGTTACTTTCTGACGATTATTTTTTACTGCATATTCAAAAGCATATCGAATAATTTTTTCGCAACCAGTGCGGCTAATTAATTTTACTGATTCACGCATATTACGAGTATGACGATATTCTATCCCAGCATATAAATCTTCTTCATTTTCACGTATAATAACTACATCCATTTCTGGATGACGAGTTTCTACAAATGGAAAATATGATACAGATGGGCGAACATTGGCATATAAACCAAGAGCTTTCCGTAATGTTACGTTAATGCTTTTATATCCACCACCTTGGGGTGTTGTAACAGGTGATTTTAGAATAATTCCAGTACGTTTTAATGATTCCCAACTATCGCCAGATATTCCAGAACTATAATTCTTGGCATAGAGCTTTTCGCCAATTTCTATTATCTCTACACGTATATTAGCTTCAGCTTTTTGCAGGATAAACATCACTGCTTGCATTATTTCAGGGCCTATCCCATCACCATAGGCAACAGTAATTGGAACTGTGTTTGACATAGATTCTTCTCCTACAAAATAACATAAATTTCAAACTATAGAAATATAGAGCACTATAGTAAAATAGTAATCTATAATTTAAGGTTATACAGTCATTTTAGTTAAATTCACGTTTAAACCAAACTGATCTGCAACCAAATTACAAGTTTCTTGCGCTTTGATTCTTGCCTTAAATGCACCATTATTTAGTATATTTAATATATATTGTTTATCTTGGATAATTTTCTGATACTCTTTATTAATAGGCCCTAATCTTGAAATTATTAAATCTGCCAGATCTTTTTTAAAAACTGCAAATCCTTTATTGTGATATTGATTGACAATATTTTCCGGTGTTTGGCCTGATAAGCTAGAGAATATATTAATTAAATTGGTTATTTCAGGACGATTTTCTATATCGTAACTAATTTCCGATAAATTATCCGTTTTGGCCCTTTTAAGCTTTTGCATTATTGTATCAGGATCATCTGTAAGATTAATTCTAGATGCATCGCTTAAATCAGATTTGCTCATTTTTTTTCTTCCATCCCGAAGGCTCATTACTCTAGTTGCCGCGCCTTGAATCAAAGGCTCTGGTAATTTTAATATTGTTTTGCCAAATTTTCTATTTAACGCGCCAACAATATCTCTGGTTAATTCTAAATGCTGTTTCTGATCATCACCTACTGGTACAATATCTGGATTATAAAGCAAAATATCTGCCGCCATTAAAATTGGGTAAGTAAATAAACCTGTGTTAGCATTATCTTGTTTCTTTCCCGCCTTATCTTTAAATTGGGTCATACGCTTTAACCAACCTATAGGCGTGATGCAATTCAACATCCAGGCTAGTTGACAATGTTCTGCTATTGCAGATTGTAGAAAAATTGCCGATTTATTAGGATCAATTCCACATGCTAAATAAATTGCGGCTGAATTTATTGTAGATTCTCTTAATTCGTCAGGGTCACGATCTATAGTAATTGAATGTAAGTCAGCTAAAAAGAAATAACAATCATAATTATCCTGCATATTAAGCCAATTATTTATAGATCCAAGATAATTTCCAAGATGTAATTTACCAGTTGTTTGGATTCCTGACAATGCAATTTTCATTATTATTCCTCTAAAATTAATCGATTGTTTTTACTATATATTTATAACGCGAGTTTATACGCAACTAAACTTATGTAAATCATAGTTTACATAATAGAGAAATAAATATATAGTTTTTATTGTTAATTTTATATAAACTATTCCTTATGTTTTCAGTTTGGCATTTGCGAATAATTACATTTCATACAGTAATTAGCTTCGTAATGATATCATTTTTTCTATTATTTTGCATACCAATTCAATTTGTTGGGGCGCCCTCTTTTGTACGCAATACAATATCAAAAATATTTGCCTATATATATATTTATTCAATGTGGTTCATTTGCGGCATTAAATTTAAAATTGAAGGTAGAGAAAAATTACCACGAAATGGTAAGCCATATATTGCACTAGCGAATCACCAATCATTTTGGGAAAATTTCTTTATGCAATTAATCATTCCCAACCCTTCGTTTGTGGTAAAACAAGAATTACTAGATATTCCTATATTTGGTCGTTGTTTAAAGGCCGCAAGACCTGTAGTTGTTGACAGAAAGAATAGTAGATCCGTTCTACAAATACTACAAGAAGGAGAGAAAAAAATAGATGGTGGTTTATCTGTTGTAATGTTTCCAGAATCAACTCGCGTTAAAGTAGATAAGAATGTTGCGTTTAAAGTCAGCGCCGCTAAGCTAGCGTTAAATACTAAAGTACCAATTATTCTTATCGCTCATAATGCAGGCTTAATATGGCGCAAAGGTTTTTGGTTCGAACGCAAGGGAACTATCAAAGTTAAAATAATAGAAATAGTTTCACCAGATTTTGCAGAAAAGCTAAATGCAAGAGAGTTAAACTCTTATATTCAAGAAAGAATTACTACAGAGAAAAACAAATTGGTTAAGCTTGGTGTTTAAACGTGAATTAAGGATAAGAAGATTTGCATATTATTTGCCTAAAATATATATAGCAAACATGTTTTGAACTATACATCAATCAATAATCTTTCTGGATCTTCTATAGCTTCTTTAACTTTAACAAGGAAAGTAACAGCATCTTTACCATCAATTACTCTGTGATCATAAGAAAGCGCAGTATACATCATCGGACGAATTTCAACTTTACCATTAATCGCTACAGGTCGTTCTTGGGTATTATGCAAACCAATAATTCCTGTTTGTGGTGGATTGATAATTGGCGTTGAAAGCAACGAACCATATACACCACCATTAGTTATAGAAAATGTTCCGCCAGTTAAGTCAGACATAGTTAATTTACCCTCTCGAGCACGAATTGCTAAAGAACTAATTGTTTTTTCTATCTCCGAGAAGCTTAGCTTGTCTGCATTTCTCACCACAGGTACAACAAGACCCTGCTCCGTTCCAACTGCAACCCCTATATCGTAATATTGTTTATATATTATATCATCGTTTTCTATTTCTGCGTTCACTGATGGAACAGCTTTAAGAGCGCTTATAATTGCTTTCACAAAAAATGACATAAAACCAAGTTTTACACCGTGTTTTTCTTTGAAACTATCGCGGTATTTTTTACGAATGGATATAATATTTGACATATCCATTTCATTAAAAGTGCTTAAAATAGCAGCTGTATTTTGTGAGTCCTTCAAACGCTGTGCAATTGTTTTACGCAAGCGTGACATGCGAATACGTTCTACTGGTTTTTCTAAATTTTCTGTATTTGATATAGCAGAATTATTTGCCGTAATATTGCTAGCACTAGTTTGCGAATGAGTATGATTATAAGTATGGTTATCAGGATTATTTAATATGTTTAATACATCACCCTTATTAATACGACCATCCTTGCCAGTGCCTTCAATGTTTTTAGGATCTAAATTATTTTCTGTAACTAATTTTTTCACAGAAGGAGGCATTGTTGCAGCTGGGTCAATTTTCTTACCAAGCATATCAGTAGAAGCGCTTTGCACTCCGATTAAGTCATTCGCATCTCCAGTTTTGCTATTTGAACTATTATTAATTGTTATACCAATCTCTTTAGGCAATGATATTGAAACAGCTCCTTCTTTGATTTTACCAACTATTTGACCCACTTCAACTGTAGCATTCTCTTCAGCCTCTATAGATTCTAAAACTCCTGCTGCTGTTGCATTTACTTCGAGAGTTACTTTTTCCGTTTCAAGTTCAAGCAATAACTCATCTATTTGTACTGCATCGCCTGGTTTTTTAAACCATTTTGCAATAGTTGCCTCTGAAACAGACTCTCCTAAGGCTGGTATTATAATTTCTACACTCATAATTTGTTTCTCCGATAATATTCTCAACTGTTTTTACTATATTTTTCTAATTCATCTATATTTTTATCTTATTCTAAACCATACGCTTAGTAGCTTAAACTAACCTAACGGATAGCTTAAAAACTATTATAATTTAAGAGCATGTTTTATTAAATCCTGTTGCTGTTGATTATGTACATATAAATAACCAACCGCTGGCGAAGATGCTTGATCTCTACCAATAAAATCTATCGTTTTTTTGACACCTGCTTGATTTAATGTGTTTTCCATGCAAGCTCTAATAAACCTCCAACAACCCATATTTTTTGGCTCCTCTTGACACCACACATATTCTGTAACATTTGGATATTTTTTTATTATCTCAATGATACTATCTTTTTCAAAAGGATATATTTGCTCTAAACGAATAATTGCAATATTATGTATTTTTTGCTTTCTGCGTTCTTCAAGTAAATCATAATATACTTTACCTGTACAAAAAATTATTTTTTTTACTGACTTATGTTTTATTTCTTTATCAATTTCGTCAATTACTGGAATAAAAGCTGTGTTTTCATCAAACTCAGAAATATCAGATATTACTAACTTATGACGTAATAACGATTTCGGAGACATAATAATTAACGGCTTCCTAAAATTACGCAATATCTGACGACGTAATAAATGAAATATAGAAGCTGGTGTTGTTGGATAGGCAACTTGCATATTATCATCTGCACAAAGCTGCAAGAACCTCTCTAATCTTGCCGAGCTATGTTCTGGACCCTGACCTTCCATTCCATGTGGTAATAAACATACTAATCCACTCATACGCAACCATTTAGTCTCGGCAGAAGAAACAAATTGATCAAAAATAATTTGCGCTCCATTAGCAAAATCACCAAATTGCGCTTCCCAAATTACTAATTGCTTTGGACTGACTAAAGAATAGCCGTATTCAAAACCAAGAACTCCATATTCCGAAAGATTACTATCTGCAATTTCAAAAAAAGCTTGATTGTCAGATAAATTATTTAATGGCTCGTAAATAGATTTATCTGTTTGCGAATGTAGAACAGCATGTCTGTGTGAGAAGGTACCACGACCAGAATCTTGTCCTGTAATTCTAATTGGCGTTCCCTCTTTTAATAAGCTGCCATAGGCTAATTGTTCAGCAGCTGCCCAATCTAACAAACCATGATTATTTATGTTGTTTAATCTAGTTGCTAATAATTTACCCAGCTTTCTATTTAAACTGAAAGATTCTGGAATATTACATAGATCATTACATATTTTTAATAAAACTGATTTATTAACTCCAGTTTTTATAGTTTGGTCATTTATACGATCAAAATTTTTCCAGCGACCTTCGAGCCATTGAGTAGTTGGTTTATAATTCTCCGCTTCGGCAAATTCTGAATTTAAATAAGTTTTAAATTCTTGCTTTAGTTGATTGTAATACTCTGTATCTATAATTGATTTACTTGCTAACTTGTCAGCGTATATTGCCGCTGGAGTTGGCTTAGATTTAATAACATTATACATTACACCTTGAGTATACATTGGCTCATCACCCTCATTATGACCATATTTACGGTAACATACAATGTCTACCACTACATCTTTGGCAAATGTAGTACGATAATCACATGCTATTTTTGTTGCAAGCATTACTGCTTGAATATCGTCGCCATTTACGTGTAATATCGGAGCCCCAACGACTTTAGCAACCTCCGTGCAATAACGACCAACTCTTGAATCATAAGAATTAGCTGTAAAGCCAATTTGGTTATTGATAACTAAATGAAAAATCCCACCAACTTCATATGGTTTTAAACCAGACATTACTAGGCTTTCTGCAACAACTCCTTGACCACAAAATGCAGCATCACCGTGAACTAATATACCTACAACTTTCTTACGATCTCGCCCCAGAAAATCTTGTTTTGCACGAACCTTACCGGCAACTACTGGATTTACTGCTTCAAGATGTGATGGGTTTGGTGTTAATGATAAATGTATTTTATTCCCAGAGGAAGTGATTTTATCTGAAGAAAATCCCATATGATATTTTACATCACCAGCGATATTTAACTCAGTTGGAAACGAGCTACTACCCATAAATTCAGAGAATATTGCACGATACGGTTTTTGCATTACTTTTGTTAAGGTAGATAACCTGCCTCTGTGTGCAAGACCCAGTACCGCCTCTTGAACCCCCTGCTCTGACGATAAATCAATTACTTTATCTAAACATACAATAGCAGCGTCGCCTCCTTCTATAGAAAAACGTTTGGCGCCTGGAAATTTTGTATGTAAATATTGCTCAAACCCCTCTACTTCTACTAAATCTTTTAACATTTTCTTCTTATCTTCGTCAGAAAATATTTTATGCGTGTTAGCGTTCTCTAATTGATCATATAACCATTTTTGTTCGATGCTATTTTCAACATGAGAAAACTCGGCGGCTATGCTGCCAGAATATGTACGTTCTAAAATATCAACTAGCTCCTTCACGGTACATTTCGTAACATCACTTAACTCACCAGTTAAATCAACAACTTCTGATAGCTGATTTTTATTAAAACCAAAATTATCTAAATCCAATTTTAATTCGGCACGTGTTTTTTGTACTTCTAAAGATAATGGATCAAGGTTAGCTAAATAATGACCTTTCTCGCGATACGCCATAATCATAAATTTAGCTTTCAGAGAATTTTCTGCTAGAGTGTTTACCGAAGGATTTGTTTCTATATTCCCCGTTAAAGAATTTGCCCCAATAGCAGAGTTGTTATTTGTTTTTTTTACTTTATCATCAAATTTATGTTTGCTAAAATTACCTTCATCTTCTTTAGAATTAATTTTACCCCTTACAACATTAGTGCTGTTTTTAACAATAATTTTTGAGGTACTTTTTAAAGGTAATATATCATTTTGAGAATTAAAAAACTCAACCCAACTAGAGTCAATTGACTCAGGGTTTTCTAGATATTGTTGATAAAGTTCCTCAATAAAAACCGAGTTACTACCGAATAAAAAACTTGTTTGCTCGAAACCTCTTGACACTAAAATATTCTCTTTTTGCAAAATAAAATCTAACCTAAGGTATTCTACTATTTAAAAGACAGTAATTGCAAGAATTTTTAGATCTGTAGTGTTAATAATACAGAATTCATATCCTAAAATTTCACAAAGTTTTATAAAATTTTTACTAAAGCCAATGTTTAATAACGTGAATTAATGATAACAAACTATTCAAATAAATACCTGGTTTCTAATGCAGCAGACAAAGTGCCCTCATCAAGATAATCAAGTTCACCACCAACGGGAATACCACTAGCAAGACGCGATATTTTTATCGAAAAACCTTTAAAATATTCAGTAATAAAATAAGCAGTAGTTTGACCATCTAAAGTAGCATTAGTTGCAATGATTAACTCTTCTGTGCTATGTTTTTTACATCTATCACGCAAAGCAATCAAACCTAATTCCTCTGGTTGTCTATTCTTGGTTTTAGCCAAAGTACTACCAAGAACATGATATTTTCCTTGAAAAACCTCACTACGCTCAATTGCCCATAATTCTGCAACGGTTTCAACTACCGCAATAACATTATCTGTGCGCGATGAATCGCTACATATTCCGCATATATCGCTATAATCAACATTACCACAAATCATGCAATTATGAATTTTATTAGCAGCATCTTCTAGACCTTCAATCAAACCTTTTAAGCGTAAATCTTTATCTTGTAGCAAGTGTAGCACTATTCTTCTAGCCGATCGCGTACCAAGACCTGGTAATTTTGAAAAAAGATAGATTAATTGATTAGGGCCTGTTGTTTTATGCATAAATTAGTGTATTTCTCTAAAAATTCATACCTGGCAACATTCCAGCCATACCACCAAATGCTCCGCTCATATTATTCTTAGACTCAGCTTCAGCTTTTGATTTTGCTTCATTATGTGCAGCTATTATTAAATCTTCTAACATTTCTTTGTCATCCGGCTTGATTAAAGAAGAATCAATATTCACTTTTTTCATCTCACCTGCACCGCTCATAGTCACAGTAACCAGGCCACCGCCAGACTTACCTTCAAACTCTTTAGCGGCCATTTCTTTTTGCATATCTTGCATTTTTTGCTGCATTGATTGAGCTTGCTTCATTAATTTATTTATATTCATAATATCCTCTTACCTTTTTTTATAATTAATTATGTTTTATATTTATAACCTTAGCAATATATCCGAAATATTAGCATTCGGGAATTTATTTTTTATTGTCAGATAATCACCAGTTTCTTTCACCTTGGCAAGCATTTCTTCTTTCAAAGAAGAGATGCTATCTTGTTTTAAGTTTGATATTTTCCAATCCTGGCCCGACCATTTTTGCAATAATTTTTCCATTTTTGTAATAATATTCAAGCTGATGTTTGTATTGCTAGCTATTTGCATTTTTTGTGATACAAACTCTTTTATCTCTACTTGATTTAATAATAAGTGATATATCTCCATCTCAGAATTACTATGGCAATATTTTAAAAAATCTAATATTTGCGTTTGTTTTGTTTTTCTTGTTTGTTGACCCTTTATTGATTCCAAATGGGTGTTATTCTTATCATGCTTGGATTTATCAGCTCTAGATGAGCTTCCACTATCCATTTGTTCGATCTTTGGATCTAAGTTTGTATTTAGAGCTGGTTTTATATTTGAAATTGAGCTTGCGCCTAAAACCTCCTCTGCGTTTAAAATTTCTTCAGCACTTGGTAAATTGCAAGAATAAACTGCTTTAATAATTAGCATTTGTGCAGTTACTAATTCATTGTGTGATTGCTTGATTTCATTTATTCCATTGCTAAATATCTGCCATAAAATAGTTATCCTCGAAAGACTTACACCGATTAATATATCAGATATTTCTTGAGAATAATTTTGATATAATTGACTATGATAATTATTGATTACTTTCGATTTGCTAAGCTCTGCGATAAAGTCAGATAGGTTTTGAATAAAATATTCAATACTACTTGATTCTTGATAAATCTCCCCAAGCAAATTCATGGCTTTAGTTGGGTCATTAGCTATAATTAATTGTACAAATTTTATAATAATACCCGTATCGACTAAGCCAAGCATTTTTCTCACGATATTAGCAGTAATATAATTGCTATTATCATCTGTGTTATAAGCGTAGCTCGCAGCCTGGTCTAGCATACTCACAGCATCACGTGCTGACCCTTCAGATTTTACAGATATAATTCTTAGGGCTTCTTTTTCAAATTTAATATTCTCAATTTCAGAAATATTATTCACTAATATATTAATTTCATCAAATGTAAGCCTACGCAAATCGTACCTTTGGCACCTAGAAACTACAGTTAGAGGAATTTTCTGCACCTCTGTAGTAGCAAAAATAAAAATCACATGCTCGGGTGGTTCTTCTACTATTTTCAGCAATGCATTAAACGCACTTTTAGAAAGCATATGTATTTCATCAATAATAAAAAACTTCATTTGACCAAGCAAAGGTTTGTACTCACTGGTTTCTATTATTTCCCTTATATCATCGACGCTAGTTTTGCTTGCTGCGTCAATTTCAATAATATCTGGATGATTATGATTATTAAAACTTCGACAATTTGTACATTCGTCGCAAGGTAAAATTTGTGCATCATTTTTTTGAAGATTAGTACAATTTACTGTTTTAGCGATAATTCGGGCTGACGAAGTTTTTCCCACTCCACGAATTCCAGTTAATAAATGAGCTTGAGCTAGACGATTATTTTGAATACAATAAGTTAAAGTTTTAGTTAATACTTCTTGTCCCAGTAATTCTGAAAATTTCGTAGGGCGATATTTACGAGCAAATGGAATATAACTAGTACTATTTTTTGACATGCGTCAATCTAATGGTTGGTTTGTAAGTATGTATATTTAATCTGTAAATAACGAACAACTAAATTGGATAATTATATATAATAGCTAGCATTGACCCGCTAAAATAATGCTCTGGCTGCTTCTTTTCAGACCTGACCAACTAAACAAAACAAACGCCCAACACTAGCCTATATACAAAGATAATATTTTTAATGCAACAGATCAAGGTCTATTTACAGCTCATTGAACTTTTTTTCTAATTGCAATTTATTCAAACGTTTTGGTTTGTCAAAAATATTAGGGTTTTGAATGATAAACAAGCTTTTTGCAACTCGGCTAATCATTTTAGTTTTATCAAAAGTTAAAGTTATAATATTGTCCTCTTCAAAAATTTTCATCGTTCTAATTTCTTTTGATTTTATATCAAAAACAACTTCGCTAATTTTATTTGATTCAAGATGCTTTAATCTTATAATGTAATTTTTATTTTGTTTTTTATTAGATAAAATTTCGAATTGATCTTCTATTTTTACCTTATCTACAAGTAAAAAATTAAATATATTCTCTTTAGCTTTAATCCGACTTAAATTTTCCATTTCATAATCATAAATAGAAACATAATTTTTATTTCCTATAATTAGCAAAGGAAATGGTTCATAATAATTGCAACGAAATTTATAGGGCTTATCTATAATTAACATACCACGAGTGCTTTTCTCGCTTCTACTATCTGATTGCGTAAATTCAACCGCTATTGACTGGATATTTGTTATATATGATTTGATTTCTTCAGAAAAATTTACAGCTAACAGATATTTACTATTGAATAATAAAACAAGAAAGATAATATACCTACTAAGAATAAGTAATGAATTGATTGTATTTTGTAACATAAAAATTATATAATCTCAGTTAAAATGTAAATTGTTTATTTATCATTTTAAGTATAACTTTTTTATTTAATTATCAACTTAAAACGTTAGAATATTACTAAACAAGCAGTTAATTTCAACTATAAAATATTAATGCTATGAAAATCGCAGCAATTAAAGAACAGGTTAAAGGCGAAACTAGAGCAGCAATTACCCCAGAGAGCGCTAAATTATTTGTAACAAAAGGTTATAAAGTTTGTGTAGAAAAAAATATCGGACATGCTGCTAACTTCAATGATTCGGATTATATTAATGCGGGAGCAACCGTTTCTTCTGTACCTTTAGAAATATTGTCAGATGCTGATATAATTTTAAAGGTTCAACCAACGCCGATTATTGACGAATTTAATGAAATCGATATGGCCAAGCAAGGCGCTGTGATTATAGGTTTATTATCACCATATAGTAATTCTGACTATATTACAAAATCATTACCCAAGAAATTATCCACTATTTCTATGGAACTATTACCTAGAATTACTAAAGCGCAAAATATGGATGTTCTTTCATCACAAAGCAATCTTGCCGGCTATCGCGCTGTAATAGAAGCTTCTTATTATTATGATAAAATTTTTCCCATGATGATGAGTTCTGCTGGTACAATCTCTCCTACAAAAACCTTAGTTATTGGTGTTGGCGTTGCTGGCTTGCAGGCAATTGCTACCGCTAAACGACTTGGTAGCGTTGTATCGGCCTATGATGTACGGGCCGCAACAAAAGAACAGGCAGAAAGCTTAGGGGCTAAATTCATACATCCTAACAATAATAAGATTGATGCTGAAGATAAATCTGGATACGCAAAAGAAGTAAGTAAAGATTTTGCTCATATACAAGAAGAGTTTTTATTAAAAACTATATCTAATTTTGACATAGTTATAACTACTGCACAAATACCTGGCAAGAAAGCTCCTCTTATAATTACAAAAGAAATGGTAGCCAAAATGCGCCCAGGTTCAGTAATTGTTGATATGGCAACAGGTTCTGGTGGTAACGTGTCCGATTCTTCGATTGACAAAGTTATATCAAAGAGAGGGGTAAAAATTATCGGTTGGAGTAATATGGCTGCAAAAATTGCTAGTGATAGTTCAAAACTATATGCAAAAAATTTATATAATTTCGTTGATTATGCTATGCGAAATGGCAAATTCAATTTTGAAGATAATTTAGTCAAAGAGATGTTAATAGGGATTAATGGTAAAATGATAAATGAAAAATTTAAATTATAATCTACTTGGTCAAAAGTGATACATAATCTATCTATAAATTTTAAAAAACATATTTAACAAATAAAATTAATAAAGCTATAAATTTATGAGTAATCAATTACCAAATGCAATAAATGAAGCAAATCAACTTGCTGAAAAAACTAATATTTTGATTCAGCAGTTAAAAGATATTAGCATGGAACCGATTAGTATTATAAAAGTTGGTGTAGACCCTTTAGTGTTCGCCATGACCATATTTATTCTAAGCTGTTTTATTGGGTATTACGTAGTGTGGAAAGTCACCCCGTCCTTACATACCCCATTAATGTCTCTAACTAATGCAATATCAGGAATAATTATAATTGGAGCGTTAATTTCAGCTGGCACCGCTCAGTTTGGTGTTTCTTCTGCATTAGGCTTTATAGCAACTTTTTTTGCTGCTATAAATATTTTTGGTGGATTTGTAGTAACCGAAAGAATGTTAGAAATGTTTAAGAAAAAATAGCTAAAAGGTATAAAATATGACATCACAAATAATAGAATTTTCTTATCTTGCATCAGCTATTTGTTTTATTTTTGCATTAAAAGGCTTATCTTCTCCAAAATCTGCCAGAATGGGTAGTATTATTGGTATGGTTGGCATGATGATAGCACTTGTTGCTACTTTCTATTTACCTACATTTAAACAAGCAATAGCTTTGTTATCTACTATAATCTTGGGAGCGATAGTTGGATTTATTATTGCCCGTAAAATTCCAATGACTGCTATGCCGCAATTAGTAGCTGGATTTCACTCCTTTGTAGGTTTAGCAGCAGTACTTGTTGCTTATGCTGCTTTTATATCACCACATAATTTTGACATTGCTCATTATGGCTCTATTCCAACTGGCGCATTAATTGAAATGTCTATCGGGGCCGCTATTGGTGCTATTACTTTTAGCGGATCTATAATTGCATTTGGTAAACTACAAGGTATTATAGGATCACAGCCGATAAAGTTTATGGGGCAACAATATGTTTGTGCATTAATTTTTATAGTCATAATTACTTTAGTTTATTACATAATTCAGCAAGAAAGCCTATTTCTGTTTAGCGCTTTAATATTTTTGTCCTTGCTGCTTGGAATATTATTAATAATTCCTATCGGTGGCGCGGATATGCCAGTAATTGTTTCGATGTTAAACTCTTATTCTGGTTGGGCTGCTGTTGGTATTGGCTTTACTTTGGGCAATAGCTTACTGATTATCACAGGCGCATTAGTGGGTGCTAGTGGTGCAATTTTAAGCCACATAATGTGCAAAGCAATGAATAGATCATTATTTAATGTTATTTTTGGTGCGTTTATTCAGAACAACAATTTGCAAAATTCTACAGTAGAAGATGATAGGGTGGCCAAAATAAGTAGCGCTGAGGATGCAGCCTTCTTAATGCAACAAGCTGAGTCTGTTATCATAGTACCTGGCTATGGAATGGCTGTAGCTCAGTCGCAGCACGCCATTAAAGAAATGACCGAGATATTAAAAAAATCTGGTGTAAAAGTGCGTTTTGCAATTCATCCAGTAGCAGGCAGAATGCCAGGTCATATGAATGTATTGCTTGCTGAGGCAAATATTGATTATGAAGATGTACTAGAGCTGGATGACATTAATAGTGATTTTAGTTCAACTGATATAGCATTGGTAATTGGTGCAAATGATGTAACAAATCCAGCAGCGAAAACTGATAAAACTTCACCTATATACGGTATGCCGATACTTGACGTAGGCGATGCTAAGACAGTTTTATTTATTAAAAGATCAATGTCACCCGGTTATGCAGGAATACAAAATGATTTATTCTTTCGGGACAATACTTTAATGCTTTTTGCAGATGCAAAAAAAATGGTAGAAGATATTATTAAAGCACTTGAATCTTAATTTATATCAGTGTTTTGTAAGTTTATAATTGAAGTGATTTTGTATATAGTAAATTCAAGTTGAGATTAAAAAAAGAACCTATATTAAAATAATATTGTGATCTACATATATTTTATAGAATTCATGTCATAATTATGTTATTTTGTTAATATTATTAAATATAACAGAATAATCATGACATTAAAGTGCGGAATTGTAGGCTTGCCAAATGTTGGTAAATCTACTTTATTTAACGCCTTAACGGCAAGTAGTGGCGCAGAAGCTGCAAATTACCCATTTTGCACTATTGAACCCAATACAGGAATTGTTCCAGTACCAGATGATCGACTTGATCAACTAGCAAAAAATGCTAATTCCGCTAAAACAATACCTGCTTTCATTGAGTTTGTGGATATTGCTGGACTTGTTAAAGGTGCTAGTACAGGAGAAGGTCTTGGAAATAAGTTTTTATCTCACATTAGAGAAGTAGATGCAATTATTCATGTGTTACGTTGCTTTGAGGATGTGGATATAACCCACGTACATGGCAAAATAGATCCAATAGAGGATTCTGAAATTATTGATACAGAATTAATTATCGCTGATTTAGAATCAGTAGAAAAAAGAATAACAAACTCAACAAAAAAATCTAAAACTGATAAAAGTTTAATTCCTCAATTAGAGCTGCTAAAGAAATGTAAAGAGGTTCTAGAAAGCGGCAAACCAGTGCGATCTATAAAAAAGGATGTAGATAAAAAAGAACTAGCTAATCTACAATTACTTACATCAAAACCAGTCCTCTATGTTTGTAATGTACTAGAATCCGAGGCAACAGAGGGTAATAAATATTCTAATCTGGTTCTAGAGAAAGCTGCAAAAGAGGGGGCTAATAATGTTATTATTTCCTCTAAAATTGAGGCTGAGATTTCTATTTTAGAAAGTGCTGAAGAGAAACAAGAGTTTTTAGAGAGTTTAGGTTTAAAAGAAACCGGTCTTAGCAAAATCATAAGGTCAGCATATGATTTACTAGGTTTGAAATCATTTTTTACAGTTGGACCAAAAGAAGCACACGCTTGGACATTTAAGACAGGGGCTTTAGCACCTAATGCGGCTGGTATAATACATACTGATTTTGAAAAAGGCTTTATACGTGCAGAAGTAATTGGTTGCGCGGAATATTTAGAAATTGGTAGTGAAGTTAAGGCCAAAGAATTAGGTAAAATTCGTGTTGAGGGTAAGGATTACGAAATGCAAGATGGTGATGTTGTGCATTTCAGATTTAATGTATAAATTCATATTATCCTAAATTTGTATTATTAACAAGAGTTAAAGATAATATAGCATAATTAACTACAATGAAAGTAATAGGACAAATACCGCCAGTTTTACTGTATTTCTTAGTAACTCTTTCTACTTTGACAGAAACAATATATTCAGCAGCCTTGCCTGAAATTGCCAAACAATTAGGTGCACTAGGGAGTGTTGCACAACTTTCAACTACTGCCTATTATATGGGATTTGCAATAGGTGTATTTACTCTTGGCAGGGTCTCAGATATTTACGGAAGAAAACCGGTAATATTATTTGGTATATCTTTTTATATTATAGCAACATTCTTGATTAGTTTATCTAAAAATATAGAGTTTTTTATAATAATGCGTATATTCCAAGCTTATGGCGCTAGTGTTGGATCGGTTGTTGCGCAATCTATGACACGTGATTCATATAAAGGATGGGAGTTATCTTATGTGTATGCGGGTGTATCAATGATTATGTCTATCATTCCTTCTGTTGGTTCAGCAATTGGTGGCTATATTATAGAATATTATGAAAATTGGAGGTACATATTTCGTTTTCTAATAATATTTTCTAGTACATTACTCTGCATTTATATTAAATTTTTACCAGAAACTAATCCCCATATAGGAATACATAAAGATTATAAATTTTTACAAGTGTTAAAAATAATTTTACGCGATAAAGTTTTGCTTAGTTCTGCGTTCATAGTTGGTGCATATAATGGAATTTGTTTTGGTTTTTATATACAAGCCCCATTTATTTTCATTGATCGCCTGCAAATGATGGGCTCTGATTATGGTAGGTTGTTTTTTATACTAACTATTGCCAATTTACTAGGCAGTTTGCTATCTAGATATTTGATTAAGAAATTTATAGCTATATATAAGATTCAAATAATCGGTTTTGTATTTAGCTCTATTGGATGCATATTTTTGTTGTTTAGTTCAATATTAACAAAAAATATTGTTAATATTGATATTATTTCGATCATGATTTTTATTCCAATGTCTATACATCTTATAGGTCATGCTTTGGTTGTTCCAATGTTACTACGCAACGCATTGGAAAATTATAAAAAAGCAACAGGTACAGCTGGCTCGATATTCGGCTTTTTATATTATATGACCACAGCAATAGTAAGCTTTATCATTTCTACTATTCATAGTAAGACGATAGATAATTATGCTCATTTATTTGTATCATTACTATTGGTTTGTATTATTCTGTTTTATAGAGCTTTAAAGTTACAAAAGCAGAATGTTGCGTAACAGTAGTAAAAACTGTTGAATTAGAGGTTACATTTCAAGGTGAGTCTGCGCAGAGTATATAGATAGGTGAGCACATACGAATCGGCGCAAAATGCTAATATATAGCAAATAATATGCAAATCTTCTTATCCTTAATTTACGTTAATAACACGAATTGGGAGATCAATCGCCCTGCTATTGACAAACTTTGAATATCGCTATATTTTTTATTGATTATAATGTTATGAAATAAATCAAGAGTTGTTATGCAAAAATCTTTTACTAAAATTCTATTTCTTTTTAATTACAAAGTGCTGCGCATAACTTTAGGTATTTTACTTATGTTCATTGCAGCCCAAGCGCAGATACCTTTAAAACCAGTGCCAATTACTCTGCAAACTGTTGGTGTTTTAATTCTTGGTTTGTGTTACAACAAAAAAGAAGCAATGTACTCAATTATTAGTTATGTAGGATTGGGTGCAATTGGAATCCCCGTATTTTCTGGGTTTAGTTCTGGAGTGTCCGTATTGATAAGCCCTAGAGGTGGTTATATCTTTGGTATGGTTTTATGTATATATGTAGTTACAACATTGCGTGTAAAATTTGGTGAGAATAATTGGTTAAAATTGTTGATATATACCATAATTGGCTCTGGATGTATTTATTTAATAGGAATAGTGCAACTTTCCTGGTTTGTTGGATTCGACAAGGCAATTCAATTAGGTTTATACCCTTTTATTATTTCTGGAATAGTTAAAGCTATGTTTACTTGCTCATCAGTGAATTTATTAAAATCACAAACTAAAAAGAATAAGTAAAATTAGTTAAACTAGATTATATTGAAATAAATATATTTATATAATGGATAATATTGAAATAAAATATTCAAATATTGATTTAGACAGCACAGATTATACATCTGCAAAAAATAATGCTTTAGAAGCATCTGAAAAAATCAGGGACTTAATTCATTCTGAGGATCCTGCCTATAAAATTTTTTCAAATAAACACGCTCTAGAACAAGCAAATATATCTTCTTCTTATGCAAAACAAATTAGAAATAATTTTTCTGATTTAATTGTTATTGCTATGGGTGGTGCATCACTTAACCCAGCAACTTTAATTTCTCTTTGCTCTAAAAAAAACGAAAAAACCAAAATTCATTTTTTAAATAACACCGATCCATTATTTTTAGAAAATTTATTATCAAAAATAGAGCTTAAAAATACTGCAATACTTGCAATTAGTAATTCTGGACAGACATTAGAGACAATTTCTTTAGTTGGTGTAATGATTAACCAGTATAAAAAAGAAAATATTCCTAATTTTGGCAAGTATTTTTATTTTATAACTAATCTTGAATCTGGAAGTTTAAAAAACATAGCAAATCAAATAGATGCTACATTAATTGAGCATACAAAAAGTGTAAGCGGTAGATATTCTGGATTGACTAATGTAAGCACATTAGCTGCGCAAGTAGCAGGTATTAATGTAGAAGAATATTTATCTGGAGCTGATCTTGCATTGCAAGATTTTTATAGTAATAAATTAGATAATATTGCTACATTGTCAGCTGCTGCTATTTACAGTACTAATTTGCCAATTATGGTTAATATTGGATATTTACAAAAGTTTGATATATTTCTCGAATGGTATTCACAAATTATAGCGGAATCTTTAGGAAAAGACGGAAAAGGTATTACACCAATCAGAGGACTTGGACCAAACGATCAACATAGTATGTTTCAATTATATTTAAATGGACCAGTTGATAAATTTTATAGTTTGTTCTACGCAAAGAATGTTAAATCTGATCTTGTTACTTATGGGTTTGAAGGTGTAAACTACACCGCAAAAAAACAATTATCAGATATTAATGCAGCTAATTTTGAGGCAACATTTCGGGCATTAAATAAAATCAAAGCGCCTGTAAGAAGGATTCTTCTAGAAGATTTTTCTGCTAAAACCATAGGATGTTTTGCAGTGCAGTCTATGCTTGAGATAATAATCTTAGGACGTATTATGCAGATAAATCCATTTAACCAACCAGGTGTAGAGTTTATTAAAACTGAATCTAGGCGTATAATAAATTAAATGTGATAATTGATTTGTCTGTATTTTGACATATTCAACACCTTGTTTTTTTTACATTTGTGCTTATAGCACATTAGGTGTTGCACTTCATCCTTGATTTATTCCACCGTTTGATGCATTCACAAAAACCGCCAAAAATGGAGAATGGTGGGCCCGGCAGGACTTGAACCTGCGACCACTCCGTTATGAGCGGAGCGCTCTAACCAACTGAGCTACAGGCCCTTAGGATCTGTATTATACTTAAAATTTTTGCTATTTTTACAAAAAAACTAAAGAATTTAAACAAAGCCTAGATATAAAAAGCAATTTTTATACAACCAGGCTCTGTTAAAAATTCTACAACAAAAAAACAAATATAAAGTAGTTTATATATTCACTAAATCAAAAAGTCCAGATAAATTTTTAATTAATTTATGCATTACTAAACAAGCTATAAACTAACCAAGAGGTTCTCTATGATTATTGGCTTGCTACTATTACCCTGTCATGATTGGCTAAATCACTATATGTGTTTAATTTTGTAAAATCATATTCTTGTAACAGATTAGATAAAAATGGTTTTTGCTTATAACCTATTTCTAGTAATAATTTCCCATTTGGTTTTAAATATTGCTTTGCTTCGCTAAGAATTTTTTTATAATCAGCAAGCCCATTATCTGTTGAATATAAAGCAATATCTGGTTCAAAATGCATAGTTTCATAAGCCATTTGATGTTTTTCTTCTTTTGCGATATAAGGTGGATTGCTAACTATATAATCATATTGTTTTGATCTTAAATTTTGATACCAATTGCTTTTTTTAAAAAATATTTGATTAACAACATTATGCTTTTCTGAATTTTGTTTTGCTATTTCTAAGGCAGAGGAACTGATATCAACAGCTGTTATTGTTGATTTAGTAATCTGATTAGCTAATGTAATAGCGATGGCACCGCTTCCTGTTCCAAGTTCTAATATTGAAATATTCTTGTTTTTGTTATATTTATTATAATAATTTAGTATCAAGTCAATTAATAATTCAGTATCTGGCCTAGGAATTAGCACGTTTTTATCTACAATGAATTCTAATCCATAAAATTCTTGATATCCTACTATATAAGCAATTGGTTCCATAGATTGGCGCCTATTTACTAATTGCATAAATTTAGCTTTTAAAGATTGTGATATCTCCTTATCGTAATTTAATAATAATTGTTCGTGAGTTGAATTTGTGGCAAAGGCTAATAATAATCTAGCATCTAGATTGGCAGTAGAGCTTTTATATAATTTTTTAGATGCAAATTGTAAAGCCTCACGTATTTTCATTATATTTATTTTATTATATAACTTTAATATATGGCAAATAAAGTTGAACTATATAGTAAATACATAAAATTCAATTTGCGTTTACTATAATCTTTCACTATAGACTATAGTAAAATTAGCTAGCTTTTAATAATCTCTGAATAGCTTTCCATTTTTTGCCATCCGATGGGCTTAAGAAATTTACAGCCTCGCCTTTTGCACCTGCACGACCAGTCCTACCAATACGGTGAATATAATCTTCTGGA
Source organism: Alphaproteobacteria bacterium (assembly GCA_020627625.1). Classification (GTDB taxonomy): domain Bacteria; phylum Pseudomonadota; class Alphaproteobacteria; order Rickettsiales; family Rickettsiaceae; genus Megaera_A. The sequence continues at coordinate 57,600 of JAHDGL010000001.1, forward strand.
CATTGTGGTAAATCGTGGTTAATCACATGTTGAATGTGAGGAATATCCAGACCCCTTGCAGCTACGTCAGTTGCTATTAAAATTCGATAATTTTTTTTACGGAAACTTTCAATGACTCGAGCCCGCCTGTTTTGACGTAAATCACCATGTAATGCATTTACTTTGTATCCCTGCTTATTTAATTTTTTTGCCATCGAATCGGCTGCATATTTTGTTTTTATAAATACTATAATTGAACCTTTTCTAGAATTAAATTCATCCAAAAGTTTAGAATATTTATCAGATTCCCCAATTCTTATATTTTTTTGTTGAATGTTTTTATTAGGCTTATGATCAACTCCAACAGAAATTCTAATTGGTTTTTTTAAGTATTTAGAGGCAGTTTTTTCTATCTTCTTGGGCATTGTTGCAGAAAACATTAAGGTTTGACGTTTTGGCGCTGTCAAGAATTTCGCGATTTTATCAAGTTGAATACCAAAACCCATATCTAACATTCGGTCTACTTCGTCCAGTACAAGAAAATTGGTTTTGCTTAGATTTAAAGTGCCACGTGCTAAGTGATCATTAATTCTTCCTGGGGTTCCTACTATTAAACGTGGATTATTCTTTAATTGCCTAATTTGTTTAGATATATCTTCACCACCAATCAACAATAGTTTAGAAAAATTATTTTTTCTATTAGTAAAATTTTGCAATTCTTTTAAAACTTGAAACGCAAGCTCGCGAGTTGGTAATAGTATCAACGCGTTACTTTTTGGATCACTCATCAACTTGGTAATTAATGGAATACCAAAAGCACCAGTTTTTCCAGTACCTGTTTGTGCTGACCCTAAAATATCCTTACCCTTTAAGGCCATAGGAATAGCTTTCTTTTGTATTTCTGTAGGTTTAACAAAACCTATATTTTTTAGTTGCTGGACAAGAGTAGTTGGTAACTCTATATCGGTAAAATTATTCATAAAATTATCCTGTGTTGTGACAAAATAACTCTATGAAGGAATTTTTGTCAGTTTACGATTAGCGTGAGCTTGGGATGAAAATGATTATATACGATAACAGAAAAAGAAGCGAGTAGTGCCTAAGATTACATATTATATAACTGTAGCAAACAAAACTTGAAATAAGTATTTTTACATAAAGGATATTTATTTTAAATTTATCCGCTACATTATCTAGACTTTGAAGTACGTTTTTATAATTTATGCACTTCTTTTTTATTATTCAATTTATATATCTTAGTCTATTAAAACAAGATCGGCAGCTGCTTCTCGGCCTTTATTTTCTACAATATTAAATTGCACCTTTTGGCCTTCGTTTAAGTGTTCTATGCCAGCTTTTTCAACTTCGCTGATATGTATGAACACATCACTGTTACTATCATCATTAGTAAGAAAACCATAACCTTTAGTTGGGTTAAACCATTTTACATTACCTGTAGTCATAAAATTACTCTCTTTAAAATAACTGTTATATAATCTTCCTAAATTTTTTAGGAATATAAAAAGTTTTTATACCAATAATTGACATTAACCAACAATAAGAACTGAAACCTCAGTAAGAATAACTGAAATTTTAGTTTTCAAACAAGCTTTATATAAAACTCTAAAAAATAATTTAGAAAAAAATTGATTATTATTTTATAAATTTATCTAATTATTATAAAAACTTCATATGAATACTACACTATTTTAACTAATAAGCAAGTCAATATTATTTAATCGCCATGCTCAAAATGGGATGATAAATATCCAGTTATAACTGATATATCAGTTATATGGCAAAGGAATTGGTTTTGTATTACAACTAAAATTACTATATAGCGCTACCTATAAATAACTTCAAAGCATGGATAAATTCTAAAGAAGCGCTATATAACAACTATGTTAATCCCTTACCCGGAAATTGGTTTCCTGGGGTTTTGGGGTTGTTGCCTTGCCCTTGTGTTTGAGTTGTGGGGTTGAAGTTGTTGTTTTGTTGGTTTTGTAAAATTTTCTTCATTTTCTTTACTGTTTGCTCAGGTGTAGTATCGTGCTTTTTACTTGTATTTTTCTTACCTACTTTGTTCTTTTGCTGATTTACTTCTTCCTTTGGTATAATATTCAAACTATTCAGTTCAAATGTGTTATCTTTTTGTTTATTCCATTTAGTGATTAAAACCGATAATGCTTTAAATTGACCCCTTAAAAAACCATTTATAAGCCTTTCTTGTTTTTTCAGAGATTCGATTTTTGGTTTCTTATCCCCCCTATATAACTCTTCCGCCTGAAAAATTTGTTGATTTTTTGCGGTAGTTAATTTTTTTAAGTATTGATTCTGTACTCTCCTTAATTGAGGCAGTGTCTTTCTGCTTATTTCTTCATTAATATCTCCTTGATCCAAACGTTTGATTTGCACTTCAAAATATGATTTTAACGATAGAGTTTGTTTTTCAAATGCACTCTGTAAACGCTCCATATAATTCTTATTATTTTCTACATTATTTAAGTCTATAGTAATTTCTTCGATTCTTGTGGGGTTCTTGTCCTTCTTTGAACTTTCCTTTCTTTTTTTTAACTTTTTTTTCTTTGCCCCACTTTGTTTTTTAGTTGGAGGCTGTTCATTTTCTTGATTTATAATAGCTTGATTTTTCAAATTATTATAAAATTCTTCTACGCCTTTCTCTTGCTTGGATGTTTTTTGTTGATTATTTCGCTGCGATTCAGCCACTTGCTTTTTCTGAATAATTTCATTAATTACATTTTTAATGTTATTTGGTATTTCTGGCTTATATTGTTTTTTTCGATGAAATTTATTGGCGTCTTCTATTCTATCTTTACTATCATTTTTCTTTTGATTGAAAATCTTTATTTCTTGCTCTGTCAACTCTGGTTCTGTCTGATTCGAAGGGTTATTAAATATATTTTTAATTGAACTAATCTTACTTGGTGTTTTCGGCACACCACGGGGCTTAGGTTCTTGTAAATTAGTTACTCTTTGCTTATCTTTTAGAAACCGTTCTTGCTCCTCCTGTATTTTTTGAATTTTTTCTAATTTTTCTTTTAATTCTTGATTTTCATGAGATAACTCTACATTGTGATTTTCTTTAACCTCTAATCCTTTTTCTACTATTTCTATATAATCTTTTAAATCCTTATTTTCTTCTTCTGCGTAATAAATTAATTTTTCTACTTGTTTTACCTGTCTAAAAAACTCCAATGCTTGCCCATCTAATGCTTTATAGTTTTCTTGTTCTTTCTTCAAGTCATTTTTGACTTTATTAAATTGCTCACCTAACGCATTATATTTTTCTTGTAATTCTTTTAATTCATTATTTTCTTTTTCTAACTGCTCCAGTTGGCTCTTTATGGAAATTCTCTCGTTCTGCAAATTTTCCAATTGACCTGTTAAACCTTGTATTTGTTGATTTTTTTGGATCAACTGTTCTTGTTGCTTTTGATTTTGCTTCTTTAGCTCCTCTATCTGCCTACTAAGTTCCCCTACTTTCCCTGGTTTTGGCAGCTGTATATTTTTATCTAACCCATCTATCATATCATGTAAGTTCTTTAACTTGAGATCTTTGTCGCTAAGACTCTTTTGATCGATCTGAGTATTATAACCTACAGCTTGTTTTAATTGCTTTTTTTGTATGTTATTTGGCTGCGGTATCCTGCTGCCTGGCCTTTCTTTTTCTACTATCAACACCCGTAGCATTTGCTCAGCGCAATTAAAAGCGACCCCGGAAGCATAAAACTTTCCTTGCACTGGATTCTGCTTAATATACTCTACAAGTAACTCAGGAATCGTAACAGGATTATCCACATTAGGCTTTTTTATGAGATCCTTATTATTTGCATCAGAAATTTTTGCTATATTAATAATGTCAATTAGTTCACGCGTTAGCTGACCATTAGTTTTACCTTGCATGTACTTATCTAACAACTCAAAAGGGACAAAATCTTTTGAGTTGTTAGGTACGTTTGGGTTTTTATTTTTGTTATCCTTAGGTATATTTTGAAAAATATTTTTTATTTGCTCGTTGACCTGGTCTTGAGTTAGTTCTTGAGTTTGGTGTGGTTTTTGCTTCTGATTTTGTCGTTCTAAATTTTCTATTTTTTGATTTTGATCTGATAAAAGCTTCTCGTAATGATTTTCTACATTTTCTAAGTTCTTCTCTGAAAAATCTAACTTTTCTTGTAATTCCTTGACCCCGCCTTCCAAGAATTGTTCTTGTTTTTCTAGACCCTGTATTTGCTGATCTCTTTTCTCTAACTTCTCTTTTAAACCTTTTATCTCAGCTTGCTGTTGCTGATTTTTTTCTCGAGTCTCGTTGAGCTGTTTTTCTAAATCTACTAATTTTGTCTCATTAATTGCTTGCTCTTTTTTAATCTTCTCTTGTGTTTGTTGTAATTCATTATATTGTTCTTGTGATTTTTGATTATCCTCTCGAAGAGTTTTTATTTGCTCCTGTTGCTCGTCTTTTTGGTTTTTTAGACCCTGTATTTTCTGATTTTGTTCCTCTATTTGCTCTTGCAAATCTCGAATAAGCGTCATTTTTTCAACAGAATCTAAATAGTTTTCTACGGTCTCTATACTATTATCAGAACTCTGTTGTAACAATTGTCCATTATTGTCGCCTATACTCAATTTTTTTGGTGTTTTATCTTGCTCAACACGCAATGTTTCTTGTATATCGCGTTGAGTTCTTTTATTATCTTTGTTCTGTGTAAAATTATGTGTACCCTCTATAATCAACTCTGGTTTCTTATTATTTTGCTCAAGCTCAACGTTTTGTTCTTCTATCCGCTTTTTTAAACGTTCTACTTCTTTCTGAAAAGTTGCTATTTCTTGATTTAAACTTTTTACCTCTATATTTTTTGCAGACAACTCGATTTCACTATTCTTCCTATTCATCGCCTCAAACTTGTTCAAAAGCTTTTTTATCTTTTGTTCGTAAGAATTTTTAACTTCTTCTAACTTATTTTCATAACTCTTCTTACTCATCTTCTCGAGAGTTTTTAAGTCTTCTATCTTTTGTTGTAACTCTAATATCTTCTTTTTTAAATACGCCTCTTGCGATTCTATTGCTAGCGGTTCAGTTGGTAATATTTTTTTATGTTCCTCGTTCTTTATCTCCTCTGACGGTACGTTGTTCTTTTCGTACTTTTCTACGTTGCTTTTATTTAACGCATCATATGGATCTGGTTTCTGTTGCTTCTTTTGATTAAGCTTAGTTTCTAGATTCTCTCGCTCAGTCAATTCATTATATTCTGGTATATCATTTAGTAATGTTCTTTTATGTTCCTCCTTCTTTATCTCCTCTGACGGTACGTTGTTCTTTTCGTACTTTTCTACGTTGCTTT
>JAHDGL010000001.1:63038-108802 GCA_020627625.1 Alphaproteobacteria bacterium
TTTCTGCTGCTTCTTTTGATTAAGCTGAGTTTCTAGATCTTTTATCTCAAACTCTGGTTTCTGCTGCTTCTTTTGATTAAGCTGAGTTTCTAGATCTTTTATCTCAAACTCTTCAGAAATCCCTGTAAACTGATTTTGTTGGTCTTGTTCGTTTATCTCCTGAATTTCTGGATTCTGATTTTGCGCTTCTTGCTGCAATTGGTTCTGATAAATACCTTCTCCTCCTGCTATAAACTGATCTTGAGCTTGCTTTTGTTCCTGCTGCACGCTTTGCGCAAGATCTATGTTCATTCCTTTATTTTTTGCTACCTCCCTCATCATTGCATGATAATTACCACGCGTTACTGGCAGAGTGTAAATTTTACCATTTTGCTCTATATAACCAATATCATCTTTACCTCCGTTCCCAGCAAATTTTAATGGCATCGGAGAACTAACTTCTATTAAATTACCAGCTTTATCATAATGCGCTGTGAAGAATACTGCACCTCGTTCAGACATATTTTGACCATTTATATCTTTTAGAGCCATAGATAAATGCAGAGGGCCATTTTTTGTTTCAAGTGTTGTTGGAAATTTAATTTTTCTGTAGGAAGTAATAGTTTGTGTTTCTCCATTTTTTAGAATCACTGGAATTTTTTTAGAGTAAATGCTCTCTTCCTTAATTGTACAGGCTTTTTTTCCATTATCTTGATTAAAGATATTTCTATTAGCGACGATGAGTCTATCATTATCATCATATTGACCGTTAATTACACCTACTTGTAATTGCGCTAATTCTTTTTCTATTGTTTTTATTTTTTTAGTATCAGCATTCTCGTCTTCTAATAATGCTTCTAATGTGTTTTCTAAATTTTGTATCTCTTTTTTTGCTGCCTCTTTATCTTTTTCTGTTACTACCCATAAATCATTCAATAACTTCTCGGGAATGGCTTGTGTTTCTTTTAATTCCTGTTCTTTTTTTGCTATTTTAGGATCAGAAGGATTATTTTCTTTTAGATTTTTTATCTCTTCTTTGATTTTTTTTATCCTGTTTTTTCTATACTTATTTTCAAGATTACCAACTTTGGCATACCCCGCAGATTCAATTGTACGCATCCTTTTCGCAACGCTCTTTCCATCCTTATCATTAGAATCCATGATTAAATCAAGCAATTGTTGTACTTTCTCTTCACGATCTGTATTAATTTCTTTTGTAGGGGCAAGAAACTCTCTTAAAGTATCAAGATTTTTAATTTCAAAATCTGCAGTTTGAACTTGTTCTTTATCTGAAGTTTCTGCAATTTCTTCTAAGAGCTTATGAAACTCTGGATTGTCCTGGGTTGATTCTTTTGTCTTGTGCTGAATTACCTCTAACAATAATTTTTGTTGTTTTTCAATAATTTCTTTGCGGATCACATCTATTATGTCTGGATCAACAGTTACAGTATCTTTTGATTCTGCCCTTGTGGTATTCAAATCAGGGTTTTCTTTATTATCTTTTTTCTGCTCAGCAAACACGCTACCAAAATTCTTTGGAATAACATCCTTTGATTTGTCTGATTCATTTGTATTACCCGATTTTTGATTTCTCTGAGCATCTAGGTCATAACCCCCTGCAAAACCCCGCTCTTTCTCTTTTGACTTCTGTAATTCCAACTGTTGTTTTTTAAGTTTTTCTTCCCTTTGTTTTATTGCTTCCTGGTTAAGTTCATGATTTTCTTTAAAATTTTTAATCTCAAATTTTAAATCTTGATTGAATTCCTTACCTTTATTTATTAAATAATCTATAGAATACTCGAGTACCGAAGATTTGTTTAACCTTTTATACCCCTCTTTTTCAACCTGCCAATTCCTAAAATCTATCATAGACTCTTCGGCCTTAGATAACATCTCTTCATCTTTTTCTGAGAATTCTGGCGACTTTTGAGAAACAATAAATTTACGATTCATATAATTATATTGAGTTGTGATGTATTGCTCCAGCTTTTGGAGGTTGTCTTGTAAATTTGTCCGAATATCTTTTAATTCTTGAATTAACTCATGATTATCCAATTGTAAATCTGCCAAATTTGTTTGAGCTAAATATTGAGATATTTGATTCAAATATTCCTGATTTGTTTTATATATCTCTATTTGATCATTGAGTATTTCAAGGGGCGTCTCTTCCTCTTCCTCTTCTATTGTAAACAACTCAGATTTACCTAACCGTCGTTGCTGATTCTTTTGTTCGTCTGTTAATTGTGTTTTCTTTTTTTTATTATTTAACTCTTCTATTAATTTTTTTGCTTTTTGTTTTTGTTCAGGATCTTTTATTGATTTAGCCGTGTTTTTTATTAATTTAGCTAATTCTGTTTTCCTGCGTTCTAAAGACTCTACGTTATTTTTTAACTCTCCTAGCCCCTCCTCTTCTACTTTTGCATTGTGAATATAATTATTTGCTTTAGCAAGATTATCTAATGTTTTTTGATATGTTTTGACTAGTATTTCAAATTTACCAAATGATGTAGCATCTTTATAACTTTCTACTGTTTTATTTATCTCTTTCTGCTTCTTTTTTTTGTCTTGCTTTTCTGAGTCATTTTTTTGATTAACTATTTGCTCTTCCTCACCTAAATTCTCGAATTCTTCTGTTAGTTCTGAATCATCTCCTGGTTCAACAAGTTCATTTATTTTATTTTGCTGTTCTTGAAATTCTTGATTCAACTTTTTGTTTTCTTTCTGTTCTTTTTCTAGTCTTTTTTCATCTTTTTTCTGACCCATAATACCCTACATAATAAATTAATATATAACTATTAATGATATTAAGTTTTATAAAGAAACTCAACTTTTTATTGTAATACACAGAAGAATTTTTATTAAATTGGGCAATTTATAGTAAGATAACTCTCTAAATTCGCGTTATAACCCGAACTATCGATAAAAAATAAGAATGGTATAATACAACTAATGCAGATTAATAATCGACTCTAAGCAAATATAGACCAGTAGATGGCGCAGTAGGACCTGCTGCTTTCCTGTCTTTTGCATCTAATATTTCTTGCATTTTCTCTGGCAGCCAAGTTCCGTTGCCTATAATAATCAGGCTACCAACAATATTTCTGACCATATGATGCAAAAAAGATAATGCTGATACATGTATCTCTATATTGTCCCCATCCTTCATTATCTCCAATCTATCAAGAGTTTTCATAGGCGAGTTTGATTGACACTCACTTGCTCGGAAGGAAGAAAAATCATGATGACCTAGCAGATAATTTGCAGCTAATTGCATTGCCTCAATATCTAATTTATATCTGATATGTGTTTGCAAGCCATTCTCAATAATATTAACCGCCTTGCGATTAAGTATTTTATATACATAATGTCTGGATTTAGCCGAAAATCTAGCGTGAAAATCTTGATCTACCATCTGAGTGTCAATCACGCCAATAGTATGAGGGCGCATAAAATGGTTAATAGATCCGGTGACTCGTTTTGGTTCGTAATATTTTTCTAAATCAAAATGAGCAACCTGACCATAAGCATTAACCCCAGCATCAGTGCGCCCTGCAACTGTGATGCTAACAATTTCTTTGCTAAATTTAGCAATTGCTTCTTCTATTACTTGTTGTATCGATAAAAATTCTTTTTGTCGTTGCCATCCGCAATAACCTGCGCCTAAATATTCTAGCGTGATTTTATATCTATACACAACTAATACCATTTCTCATTTTGAATTAAAGGTTTGCATTCCAAAGTGAGGCTGCGCAGCGTATATAAGATACGTGAGCACAAACGAATCGGCGCAAAATGCTAATATATAATTTGAAATGGGGATTGGTATAATTATCCATTAGTGTTTTTACCACTACTATTCAAGAAGCTGATCATCTTTTTGGATCTAGTTGGGTGTTTTAATTTTCTTAGAGCCTTAGCCTCAATCTGACGAATACGTTCCCTTGTAACATTAAATTGCTGCCCTACCTCTTCTAAAGTATGGTCTGTATTTACGCCAATACCAAATCTCATGCGCAATACTCTTTCTTCTCTTGGAGTTAGAGTTGAAAGAATTCTAGTCGTAGTTTCGCGTAAATTAGATTGAAAAGCAGCTTCACTTGGGAGCACTGCGTTTTTATCTTCAATAAAGTCACCAAGATAGCTACCATCTTCATCACCCACAGGATTTTCAAGGCTTACTGGTTCTTTAGCAATTTTCATCACTTTTTTAACCCTATCTAATGGCATAGATAAACGAGCAGCAATTTCATCTGGAGTTGGTTCATAGCCAAGCTCCCCAGACATTTGACGAGTAGTACGAATAATTTTATTAATAGTCTCTATCATATGCACAGGAATACGAATTGTTCTTGCCTGATCCGCAATGGATCTTGTGATTGCTTGACGTATCCACCATGTTGCATATGTAGAGAATTTAAATCCGCGACTATATTCAAACTTATCGACTGCTTTCATTAGGCCAATATTACCTTCCTGAATTAAATCTAAGAATTGCAAACCACGATTAGCATATTTTTTAGCAATAGAAATAACCAAACGTAAATTTGCCTCAATCATTTCTTTTTTAGCCCGGGCAGATTGCCTTTCCCCTTTTTGAATTGCATTTACTACTCTTTTAAATTCTACGATATTAAGATACATTTTCTTTGTCTCCATCGTATTTAATTCTTGTAGTAATACGTTAATAGCTTTTTTCTCTTCTGTTAGGAAGTTTTGCCAAGGTTTTTCTTTCTTGTTCTGTAATTTTTCAATCCAGCCTGGGCCTATTTCTGCACCAACATATTCTTTTAAAAAGCTAGCTCTTGTTACTTTATGTTTTTCTGCTAGTTTTAGTAATTTAGTTTCTGTACTAACTAATGATTTATTTATTTCATAAATTTTTTCCAATATTTCTTCAATAACTTTACTGCTCAAGTGAACTGATGATACTTTTTCCACAAGATTAGCAAGGTGCTCTGTATATTTTTTATTATTTTTTAAAGGAATTGACTTGGATTCGGAATTATTACTCTTTTTTACTTCCTCTAAAATTGTTTCGCATATTTTTGCTATTTCCTCCATTTTATCAGTAATTGAGGGCAATAATTCAGACTCCATTGCTGCAATTGATAAAGATGTAGATTCTTCAGCTTCGTCCTCGTCTATAGATTCAACATCATCTTCATCTGGATCTGGCTCTTTTTCTGTTTTTACAAAATCATTATCTGTAACAAAATTTGCATCAAGATCGATTACATCTCTTAACAAGATTTTTTCATTTGCTAAATCTTCAAACCATTTTATAAAACTCTTCATAGCAATAGGACTCTCGCAAAGAGAATTTAGCATCAACTCTTTACCTGCATCAATACGTTTTGCTATTTCTATTTCATTTTCACGAGATAATAATTCCACCCCACCCATATCGCGCAAATATAGACGCACAGGGTCATCTGTAGTGCCCATAGTTTCTGAAGACTTTTCTTCATCTTCTGTGGAATCAATGTTAGAATGGCTTAAAACAGTAAGCTCCTCTTTTACGTTAACATCAAGCTTGATATCCTCACCATCATCTTCAATAATATCAACTCCCGCTTCAGAAAACTTTGAAATTGCACTTTCAAGCTCGTCAACTGAAAGCTTTTTAGTTGCAGAAATAGAATTATTTAACTCGTCATAAGTTACAAAGCCTTTCTTTTTTCCTTGTAATACTAAATTATCAAGATTTTTACTATCTTCTTCTGAGATAGATTTTTTTATTTTTTTTGCCGCCATAGTTTTATACAAAGTAAAGTTAATGAAGTTTATTACCTTAATTATTTATAAAATTGCTACTTAATTGATCAAGTTCCTTAGAAGTTTTTTGAATTTCTTTTAAGTAAAAAGAAGATTTTGATTGTACCTTTTTTACATTTGTTTTTAATATATCCAGATATTCTTGTTTTAAGAGTAATAAATAATGTTTTTTACATAGCCATTTGAAAACTTGTTCTAAATTTTCATTATTTTTATTTAGAAAAGCTAAATCCAAAAAACGAACATTAGTGTCAGATAATACTAAGTAAGTATCGTAAAAGCTAGTATTTTTTATATTGTTTGCTATGAACTCTTTCAGTGAGTCTTTTTTAGGTCTCATGATTTTTGTGGATTCTGCAACTTCTGTAAATTTTATGATTTCTATAGATCCTATAATTTCTATTATATATGTTTTTAAATCATTTAAATTTTGATTTTGTAATTCTAAGTTACATATAATTTCCTTGAAATCATTATTGTTAGTGATATTCGGATATTGTACCAAGAATGCACAAATAGAATGTTCTAGCACTTCTGATTCTGAATATTTTTTTGCTTCAATTAATTCTTTGCTAATTGTTTCTTTTTTAGAATGTTTTGACCTGACAAAGCTATTCCAACTCATATCTTTGAAATAACGTCTAAAATTAGTTTGCAGAGCTCTATCTGCAATACGGTTACAATACTGATTTAGTTTATTCTCTAAAGTAGCTCTAGATTCTGCTGTTTTAAAAATTTTCCCATTATATTCAGTTTGCCATATCATTTCTGATAGGCCGATTCTTCTATTGAAAATATCTTGAAAAGACTTAGAACCATTATTTTTTATTAAATCATCAGGGTCCATACCAGGGGGTAATTTAATAAAAGATATAGATTTATTAGCAGTAACGCGCAGCAGGCACATGTCTATTAATCTAGAACTAGCTCTTAAACCTGCACTATCACCATCTAAACAAGTTATAATTTCATCTCCTGAGCGCCATAATTTTTGTATGTGTTTGTCTGTAACAGAGGTACCAAGACTTGCAACAGCTTGTTTGAAACCCGCCTGATGTAGAGCAATTACGTCCATATAGCCTTCCACAATAATTGAATAATTATCTTTGTAGGAATGTCCAGTTGCTATATTCTCTCCATACATTACTTCGCTTTTTTTAAATACCATAGTTTCAGGAGAATTAATGTATTTGGGCATTTTATTACCGATAGTCCTGCCTCCAAAACCCACAATTTTGCTATAAATATTTTTAATTGGGAACATAATCCTATTATTAAAAATCTGATATATTTTACCATTTTCTTTACGCCCCACTAAGCCTGCTTTTGCTAAATCTTTTAATGTTATAGATTTTTCTTGAAAAAATTGTTCTAATTGGTTTCCTCCAGGAGCATAACCGATTGAGAAATCTTTTATTGTCTCGGGGGCAAGGCCTCTTTCAATTAAATATTTTTTAGAATTATCATTTAAATTTCCAACAAAAAACTCTGCAGCTAGCTCTAATATTTTATAAATATAATCTTCTTCTTTATATTGCTGCTCAGCGGCAGCAGACATTTTAGGTAATTCAATCCCATTCTCCCCAGCAATTTTGATAGCAGCATCTTTGTAGCTAAGTCCATTAATTTCTGAGATAAAACGTATTACATCGCCATGAGCACTACAGCCAAAACAATGGTAAAATTTTTTATTATCATTCACAGTAAATGAAGGAGTTTTTTCATTATGAAAAGGGCATAGACCTAAATATTCATTACCTTTTTTAGTAAGAATTAGTTTTTGACGCACTATGTCTGAGACGCGCACACTATGCCTAATATGACTATAAAATTCTAAGGGGAGTTTCATGCATTATAACTATTTATTATACTATTACCATACTATTACTATACTATTGAACTAATTATTACAGTAGATAATGAATATATTAAGGGGATTAACAAATTATCATTTATTTTAACATCTTTTGCAAAAAATTCAGCTATAGATGTAAGAAATGAGCTAATTATAATAATAAGAAAATTCGTACTAAAGCCTAGCATAAAATACGAAGTAATGCTTATAAATATAGATGATATGAAAAATGCGAACGCCCCAGCATACGATTTTCCATTTGACAATGGTGTTCCAAATTTTATGCCGATCAAAGCAGCAAAGCAATCAGATATTATTAATATAAGCCAAGAAGTAATAGCTAGGCCTTTAGAAAATAATAGGCAGCTTATTAACAATCCAAGAGCCATGTAACTAGAACCACTAAAAGTGCCCTTACCACTTTCTTCTTCAAAGCGTAAAAATTTGCCAAAAATTTTATCTATTACACCTTTAATTCTTTTGTTGTAATTCCTATATATATCTAAGTAGACAGTTAGAGCGGTAATAACGCTTAAAATAATACACATGGTGATTTTAGGAATAACAATATATATCGCAGGAAATACCATACTGCAAAGATGAAATATTTTACGCTTAATTTCGAAGTTTAACCTTGCATTGTTCATGGTAAATTTATAGATCTCGAGTTTGACAAATTACAATGATGTAAATATAATTCAATTCTTAATATAAACAAGACATTAGTTATGGTCAAATTTCCAATTACCAAGGAAGGATATAAAAAATTAGAGCAAGAAATAAAGCAATTAAAGCATGTGGAACGACCCGCTGTAATTGAAGCTATTGCTACTGCGCGCGAATTTGGGGATTTGTCAGAAAACGCTGAATATCATGCAGCAAGAGAAAAACAAAGCTTTATAGAAGGTAGAATAATAGATTTAGAGAGTAAATATTCACGCGCAGAAGTGATTGACTCTACAAAATTATCTAACGATAGCGTAAAATTCGGTGCTACAGTGCAATTGATAGACGACGATACTGAAGAAGAGTACGTTTATCATATAGTTGGTGAATATGAAGCTGACATCAATGAAAAAAGGATTTCTACAAAATCTCCTTTAGCTAAAGCGCTAATTGGTAAAAATGTAGGCGATGTAGTAGAAGTATCTACACCAAAAGGTATAAAGTGTTACGAAATATTAAAAATTAGCTTCGAAAAATTAATTTTAAACTAAGCAATGTTAATATTATTTTTGTTTTGTACTGTTTTGTGTTATAAATAAATTCAAGTTGAGATTATTTAGTTTTTTGTAAATATCATAGCTTATATTAGGGTTTATTATATCTAAATTAAGATCTTTATTGAATGGAGTTTAATTATGTCAAATATCGTAAATTTACCATCTGTTACAACAAATTCTGGATTTAGTAAATATTTGCGTGAAATTAATAATATTCCTTCTCTTAGCAAAGAAGATGAATTTTTGCTAGCAAAGGCTTATCTTGAACGGCAAGATCTAGAAGCCGCCCATAAATTAGTTAGCAGTCACTTAAAGCTGGTAGCAAAAATTGCATTGCAATATAAAAATTATGGTCTTCCTATTACAGAATTAGTATCTGAAGGTAATATAGGACTAATGCAAGCCGTAAAAAAATATGATCCAAATTTAGGTCATAGACTTTCAACTTATGCTATGTGGTGGATTAAAGCTGCAATTCAAGAGTATGTATTAAAATCTTGGTCTCTTGTAAAAATAGGTACTACTGCTGCGCAGAAGAAATTATTTTTTAATTTAAAGAAAATAAAAAATAAGTTAACTTTATCTTATTCAAGACCTGTAAATGCAAACGATTATCAAGAAATAGCTGATGAACTTGGAGTTACTGTAAAAGCAGTAGGAGAAATGGACCAACGTTTGTCTGGTTCTGACGTGTCTTTGAATACTACTATAGATCAGAATGATGATAATAGCGAAGAAATGATTGCACTTTTGCCAGAAACGAAGCCATCACAAGAGGCAAGCTTAGCTAAAACACAATTATTACAGAATCAAAAACAAGTGCTTGCGGACGCGATGAGCGTGCTTAACGATCGCGAAATCAAAATTCTAACTTCAAGAAAACTAAACACGAACCCTTCAACGCTAGATAAGTTAAGCGGTGAATATAATATTTCCAAAGAACGGGTGCGCCAAATTGAAAATAGAGCGTTTAAGAAATTGCAAGATTATGTACTCAGCAAAATGAATAGTGATGGTCAAATGAAGTACATTAGTTAAGTTTGGCTCGACGTAAGGAACACTAAATTTTAAGTTAAACAGATAGAGTTCTCAACGTTCTTAGATAATTTTATATTAACTCACGCTAACAAACCTTATCAAACAGATAATTTGATGTTTTTACTATATGATGTTATTTCTTATTACTTTCAATAACCCTGAACTGGGGTTAATTTAACCTAATTTATTATAGTTTTTATACTATGATTTACAAAAAGGTTTATTTATGTTAATGTACAAATATACGATATAAGTAGATTAAATTACTGTTATATAGGAATAACCACGAATTTACTACGGCACTACTAAAAATATTCTACGTGATGAAATTAAATAACAAACTCTTATACAATCTATTTATTTTTATATTAATTATATTAGTTGTATTAAGAATCATATTGTTTTTAATTGGTCAGGAAATTAGCAATATTAATATTAATTTAGCACTTAGAGCGCTATTTTTTATAGTGTTAATTTGGTTTATAATTACGAGTAATATTGGGAAGCCACAATTTTCTTTAGAAGTGACTAAAAATATCCTATTATGGATTATAATATTTATTATTTTAGTAGCAGGATACGCTTTCAGGTTTGAACTAGAACCATTTAAAAATAGATTCTTAGCAGCATTAATACCATCTTATAGTTGGACTAATGATCAGGGGCATATAATATTAGCGCGCAATCAAGATGGACATTTTTATATTGATGCTATTACAGGTGTAATTAATAATCGAACTAACAACAATAAAATTAAGTTTTTAATAGACACGGGAGCTACTAGCGTTGCTCTTACAAAACGAGATGCTGTTAAATTAGGTTTTAATTTATCTAAGTTAAAATACACTGTAAGATATAGTACAGCAGATGGGGTAAGTTATGCGGCGCCAGTAACAATCAAAGAATTAACAATTGGTAAAAGAACTTTTTATAATGTTAGATCACATGTGCTTTCTGGAAATTCAGATATATCTTTATTAGGTATGAGTATAATTGATAATTTTAAAAGCTTTAAGATTACTAGAGACTTGCTTATTCTTGAATATTAAAGCGGATATAATACCATTTTCTATTTTAATTATATATTAACGTGAATTAAGGATAAGAAATGGTATAATTGTAATTTTATAATAGAAATTTATTTTTTGTTATAACAGAATATAATATGATCTTTGGTAATTGTCGGAAATAGCAAGTCAATAAATGGAAACATTTCAACACGATTATCATTAAATTTAATTTCAACAATATCACCAGCACCATAATTAGCAATTTCTGTGATTGTACCTATAAAGTTATCTGACTCATCTAATACTTTTAAACCTTTCAAATCTTCAATGTAAAACTCCTCTTCAGATAGTTCTGGTAAAGATTCTCTTAAACAATATAGTTTTGTGCCTTTTAGAGATTCGGCCTGATTTCGGTCGCTGCAATTACTTACTTGACAAATTAATTCATTTTTAGAATTTATTTTGATCTTTTTTAATTTAATAGAATTATGATTCTGATCAAGAATAGGGAGTTTAGTAATATTATTAGTAGATTCAGTGTAGGATTTAATAATTACATTGCCTTTAATGCCATGCGCTCCAGATATTGTGCCCACTAAGATTAATCTTGTTTCTTTAGTCATTTACTTTAATCATTTCTTTGATTTATTATATAATCTTAAACTTAGGGAAAAGACGCAACCTATAAAATATAATCTATATTTTATACTAAGTTTAAAATGATGTAAAAATAACGATTATAATATATAACACAAAACTCAAAATGATAAAAAAATTATTTGTTGGTACAATTTTAACAGTTTTTATAATAGTTGGGCTATTAATTACGTCTATTAGTTTTAATGATTATACAAAAACACATCAATCACTAGCAGAAAATTTTAAAATAGATTCTTCGCTAATTAAAGAAAAAAATATTTCGATTAACAAATTACCAATACCATATTTGGTTATTGATCAAATTGATGTGGATCAACAAACTACCATAAAAAACATTGAAATTCATTTTTCTATAATATCTTTACTAATGTTTGCACCTGAAATTACTAGTATCAAAGCGGGTGAAGCGATAGTATATCTTGATAATCAAGATATACATATTTTGAATCATGATCAATTAATCTCAGAGTTAATATATAAAGATTTTCTATCTGGGGAAGCGGTAATTGATAAGCTAACCTTTGTAAAACCAGATTCTGATGTTGCATTTATTATAGAAAATTTCCAGTTTGTTAGTAATGAATCGGAGCTTGTATTTTCTGGTTTAATCAATAAAACGGATAAATTAGATGGAAAATTTATAAATTCTGGCAATGATGATAGATTATTTAAATTAAATATTAAAAATCAAACCTATAATTTAAATATTGAAGAGAATTACAAAAATAATTCTCTAGTGAATGGTAGTTTTGTTGCTGAAACTTCTGGATTATCAAACAAATTAATTGAATTAATACCCGATATTCAACAATTTTCTAATAAGATAAATAGTAACGAAAAAATCAAAATTACTTTTGATGTAATACCAACAAGAACACATCTAAATCTGAAAAATATTATCATCAAGTCAAATTCAATTGCTGGAAGAGGTGAAATAATTTTTAATAAGAACCCTAACGATCTTAGTGACATACAGCTGGTATTTACAAAAATAGATGTAGAATCCTGGCTTAAGGCAAATTCAGGTGGTACTGAATCTTATAATTCTAAATCTAATTTCAATACAAGTTTTGATTTTAATAAAAATCGCATGAAAACGAATATTTTTATTAAAAATATTAAATTGGATAAAAAAAATTCTCTAAATAATGTTAATTTGAAAATGATAATTGGGAATGGCAAATTATTATTTCAAGAATTTTCTGGTAAAATTGATAAAGAGGGAGGGTTTAATATTAATGGTGTTATTACACAAAATTCTTTCAGAAGTCTTTTTAAAGGCAAGGTTGTATTTAATCATAAAAATTTAAATAGTTGGGTAGAATATTTATCTGGATCAGAATTTACCAAATTAAGATTACGCAATAATGCTAACACAGCAATGCCATTTACATTTGCATCTGATGTAACAATGAGTTCAGTAGATTTATCACTGCGTAATTTATTAATCAACACAAAGGATATTAGCATAAGAGGTGATATCTCCACTAAATTTATAGGAGATTATCCGCGTACTAATGCTGTTATTAAATTTTCATCACTTGATGTTGACCAAGGAAATTTTCCTATTATTTCGCAAATATCTAAATATATTACAAGCTTGTTTGATAACATGAAACAAGAAAATTATTTGAATAAATTTATACCAATTCGTAAGATAAACTCCATTTCTAATTATGATATAAGTTTTGATAACATACTTTTTAACGACACGGAGTATGAAAATGTAAATTTTACTTTGCAAACTTCACCTGGTAAGATTTCTATTAATCAATTATTTATACAAAAAGATAATAATTGGATTGATACTAACATTGCTTTGGAGGCTCAAGGGGTCAAACCTGTCATTTATTTCACTGTGAATCGCGGCTCTATGTCTATAGATTTCCTGACGCCATCAGCGTTTTTAGATTTACGCAACAAGATTATTAGCAAACTAGATTTGAATAAGATTGATATAGTGATGAATTGTTCCATGAAAGAACTATCTCAGAATAATGTTGATCTTGGCCGTGTTTTATTTCAGGCTAAAAACAACAAAAATCTATTAAATATTAAAAAATTTGATGCAGATTTATTAGGTGGTAGAGTTTATTCATCAGGAAGTATTTTGCTTGAACCTTATACTTTAAATTTTGTATATGCGTTAAACTCTGCTCATCTTGATAAGATTATTAGTTTATTACCGAACAATTTTTTGAAAACGGGTGGTGTTTTAAGCGCAAGGGGTATGTGGTCAACACATGGAAATACACTAGACGAACAATTATATAATTTATATACAAAATCTAATATTGTTACTAAAAACACTAAATTACACAATTTTTCTATTGATGAGTTTATTCAACAAATAAGAAATATAAATTATGATGTTGCTAATTTAACAAAAGATATTAAAGAAGCGATGTTGACTGGAGAGACAAATATTAGTGAGCTAAAAACTGATCTTGAGCTAACAAAAGGAGACTTTAACCTATCTTCATTGTTTTTTAAAACAAAATATAGCGCGGTTTCTGGTGATTTATTATTTAATTTATATGATTTTAAAGTAGATGGATCAGCTATCTTTTCTTTTTATTTAGGAAGTTCTAAATATGCTCTAAATTCAAGAAATTACAAACCAACAAAAATTACAATAAATGCACAAGGTAGCCCTCTTTCTTTAAAAAAAACAGCAAATGTTAAAGAACTGAAACAAAAATTAGAAGAACGAAATAAATAACATTGCATTATAGTTAACAATACACTAACCTAGTAATAAACACAAAATATTATAGTGTAAGTAATCATGAAACAACGCAAAACACAAAAACAACCTAACTATACTGATAAAAATGATTTTTATGTCAATGCGTACAAGGACCACGAGCTATTATTACTAAAACTATTTGAAAACGGGGATTTTGAGGAAATAAAAAGATTACAAGATCAAGAAAACCTTAAAAACGACTTGTTGTCTTCAAAATCTATATCTGTTTTTTCAGAAGAAGAGGAAATCTTTTTATCTTCGGGTAGTACTAATTTATGTGATAATGAAGGTTTTTTGTCCTAAACTCGCGTTATAAACTCTATTCGAGATAAAATCACTTCTTTATCTTGCATTTTCACCTAGTTGAAGAAATTTTTTAGTTGATTTTTTTATAAAATTCAACTAAATATCAAAGATATCTATGCGTTTAATTATAATGGCCAGGTAGCAAAGTGGTAATGCCGGGGACTGCAAATCCTCTATTCGCTGGTTCGATTCCAGCTCTGGCCTCCACAACCAAAACAAAATCTTAAACTAATATATGCAATATATTGGACCGTTTTTGGAAATGTCATCGGCAGAGATAGGGCTCTCTGAAAATTCATTGATAAGTTATAAACGTGACTTGCTAGATTTTGCAAAATTTTTATCTGATAGCAAAATTTTAGAATTATCCGTAACTTCACAAAATATTGAAACATATATAAGTTCTTTACGTGACGGTCAAATTTCTCCTCGTTCGATCAATAGAAAAATATCGACCTTAAAAAGCTATTATAATTTTTTGATTAGCGAGAAATATACAGATTACAATCCCATTTTGGTGGTGGATTTACCTAAATATCATAATAAACTACCCTCTATTATATCAATAGAAGATATTCATATTTTATTAAATTATTGTCACAATGATAATTCCCCCGAAGGTATAAGGCTTGCGGCAATGATTCATTTAATCTATGCAAGTGGCCTTAGAGTTAGCGAATTAGTATCTTTAAAATTATCAGAACTCATTATTGGTCATCACAATTCAAAAGTACGATCTAGTTTTATGGTGAAAGGCAAAGGTGGTAAAGAGCGTTTGGTAGTAATTAATGATAAAGCACGCTTTGCATTAGAGAAATATCTCAAAATCAGAGAGCATTTTTGTAAATCAAAATCATCCTTAGCTAAATTATATTTATTTACTAGCAATTCATCACAAGGATATATGACAAGGCAAAATTTTGCCCATTTATTAAAACAAGCAGCCACTAAAGCTGGTTTAAACTCAGATTCTATATCTCCACATATATTGCGTCATAGTTTTGCTTCACATTTAATGGAAAATGGTGCGGATTTAAGGGTAATTCAAGAATTATTAGGCCATGCAGACATAAGCACTACACAAATATACACACATGTACAGACAAAACATTTGAAAAATACATTAAAAAAGTTCCATCCTTTGGAGAAGAAAATATAAATTAACCCGAACTAGGATTAACGGTTCGATTGAGTATTAATTTAATAAGTTAAGGTCACCACAATACCTGTAGGGTCTTCTGAGTAATTTCCAGGAATGCTAGTTGGTTGTGGCATTATTCTTCCATATATAGTTATATCATCTGTTTGGTTGTCTACAAAACTATTACTAATAGTGACCGTATTTCCAGTGCCATCGCCAAGAACTCCAGTATAATCTGGGTTTTTGTAGAAATTATATAACATGGTATCTGTTTCGTTAGTATGTATTAAAGTACGGTGTAACATGTCGTTGCTATGACCCGCATTAAAAGATAAAGTATATGTGCCGCTCCCTCCATTGCAACTAACTTCAATTGTGGCGGTAGTTACATCTGGTAAATCATCGACATTGTTAATCTCACCAAAATTTAATGTCGAGACCGAATTAATTTGACAAATTGCTGCAGCAAAGATGCCTGATGTATAAAATACAATATAAACAAATAATAAGCTTAGAAATTTCCTTTTCATAACAATTACGTAATTATTTTGTTTTAATATTATTTTAATAACAGATTATTTTCAAGTTTTGTGAGTTTAACCATCAAAGTTGATATGCAAGATTATTTAATTATGTCTTAATAAGCACATATAATAATTATTTTTATTTCAATAACATTAAAAAAGTAATTTTTTCTTCATAAGTTTTAATTTCTCCAGCAAAATGAATTGTAAGCTTTGTTGAAAAATGTTTCAGCGAAGTGGTTTTAAAATTCATAAACAAATATAGAGGATTATTCTATGACAAAAAACTATAAATATTTACTATCTTGTGCAAGTGGTATTGCCCTATTATTTGCACATAGTTCTGCGTTGGCAACAAACCCAACGGGACACTTGATTGTTACCGCAAATCCCCATGCACAATGTAAATTTGGTGCAATTGAACCATTGAATTTCGGGCAGATTACAGGCGCTGAAGATCAACTTGCAAAACAACATGAAATTACGGTTACTTGTACAAACGGTCAATTTTATCACCTGAAAGCAAATAAGGGCCTCAATAACGGTGCTACACGTTTGTTAAAATCTGAAAAAGAGGCTGGAGTTTTTTTAGCGTACGATTTATATCATAATGACGGGAAGACATTATGGGGTTATGGCCATAGACTTAATGCTGTAGCTAGGAAAGGCACTGGTAAATTAGAAAAAATTAACTTTAAGGGAAAAATATATGATAATGCAAATGTTAGTTGGAATATTGATTCATTACCATTTGACAAAATGGACCACATTTTCTCGGATACAGTAGAATTGACTCTTGAGCTTGTAGCAAGCACACCAAGCACTTAAAGTATCACTATAAAATAATTATTCAATTGGTTTAAAATGCAATTAACTTATTACAAGTGTTTACTTTCTTGCGCGGGCGGCATATTGCTGCTTGCGCAAGCAAATGTTGCGGTGGGTGGTAGCGAAACTGGTTCTACATTAATTACTGCAACGCCGAATAATGCTTGCGCAATGTCAACTCCAAGTAATTTAAATTTTAACTCGGTGACTTCGAATGATACTTTCCCGATAAATCATGCATATAATATTAGCGTGACTTGCAGTATTGGCGCTTCTTATACTGTTACTCATAATCAAGGGGAGAATTATACCGGTTCAATCAATAGCGCTGCTGCTATGGTTAATGGTTCTTCCAAAATAATCTATCATTTTTATCAAGGTGCTTCTGGCAATGAAAGCGAGTGGGATGCAAATACTGGGGTAATTTCTGGAACTGGTAATGGTTTAGAAAAATTACATCCAGCAATGATGAAAATTACAAATTCTGATGCTTTTAATGATGTTACGTCATTTGGAGTTTTACATAGTGATAGGGTAGTATTTACTTTAACTTTCTAAAATATTTCAAAAATAAAATTGGATTTTACATGAGACAAAATGGCTATAAATATTTACTATTAATTTCGTTATTCTTTGTACAAAAAAATATTGTAATAGCTGGCACAGACACAGCTATTATGAATGTGACTACAAATGCTGTAGATTCTTGTATTATCACACCTCCAGAAAATTTAAATTTTGGTTCGATATCAATTCAATCAAATTTTCCTATACATGCTCTTTACGAAATTGATGTAATTTGTACTAATGGTACTACATATGAAATAACTCACGATGGTGGTAATTTTAGTAATGGTCCTGACGAAAGTAGGATGTTTAATAATAGTTCCTACATAAAATATCATATTACAAAAGTAAATGACTTTAGCAATTGGCCAAAAGAAACCTCTCTTGATGGTGTTAACACTGGTACTGGGGTAATAGTGCCACACCCTGCGGCAATAACTATTAGTAATGCTAGTTATTTAGATAATGTTAC
Organism: Alphaproteobacteria bacterium; assembly: GCA_020627625.1. GTDB lineage: Bacteria > Pseudomonadota > Alphaproteobacteria > Rickettsiales > Rickettsiaceae > Megaera_A. The sequence continues at coordinate 81,166 of JAHDGL010000001.1, forward strand.
ATTGCCTGGAACAACACATAGTGATACAGTAATATTTACTGTAACTTTTTAAAGATATAGTAAATACATTAAATGAGGTTTAATATGCAACAAACCAAATATAAATATTTAGTATATGCTGTTAATGTATTTGTTTTATCATTTTCTTTGGTGAATAATACATATGGAGGTATTAAAACCGCTACTTTATATGTAACAGCAACTGTTATTGCAAATTGTGAAGTGGGTGTTGGTAAGAATATGGATTTCGATGATTTTACAAACCTTGATTCAACAAATAAAAAAAGCAGTAAGTATTCTGATGTGAGTATAAGGTGTCCTCGCAATACACAATATGACATAGAGTTAGATGCAGGAGATAATATGACAAATAATGAACGTATGATCTCCGATGGTTCGTCAAAAGCATTCTATGAAATATTTAATGATAGAACGAATGAAGAGTGGGGACCTGATTATATTGGTGGCGAACAATTAGAAGATCAATTAAGTACAGGTAAATTAGAAAGTTACAAGTTACGTGCAGATTTATATCATTTTGACTCAGTAGAGTACAAAAAAAATCTTGATGATTTAATTGAAGTAACCTTTGTTTTTGATTAATTAATAAAAAAGTGAGAAATATATAATGTTAAAAAATTTATCTATTATTACTAGTTTAATTTTTTTTGTAACAGTTGCGTCTGCTAATATTAGGGTGTCGCCTACTAAATTAGAGCTGAGTCAAAAAAGGCGTATTGAGTCTCTGAATGTAAAAAATGTTAGTAATGTAAAGAAAAAATTCCAATCAGTTTTGGTTAAAAAGAATTATTCAAAAAAGGGCAATCCACAAGAACCAACAAGAGATTTGATGGTAACCCCAGTAGTTTTTGTACTTGAACCGGACTCTACTCAATTAATTAGAATAATTGCCAAACAATCCATCCAAGAAAGCAAAGAAAAGGATGAATATCGTATATTAGTTAAAGAATTACCATTAAACCCATTAGATACTAATGGTATCGGTTTTTTAACAGCATTGAGTGTTCCAATAAACATTGTGGATATTAAAAAAGAACTCAAAGCTGCAAAAGAAGCTGATAATGCAAAAAAGTCTGATAAATCTAAGAAAAAATAGATATTTGATTAATTCTATGTAATATTTATATTAACAAATGATAGGTAATTATGAAGCTTTTACTAAAACACATAATTATTATATTATTTTTTATTGCGTCTAGTATTTATGCAGAAGAAGAAATATTAGATATTAATAATGATAATGAATTATCTGTTTTAGGTTATGGAAAATGTGAATATCTGATTGCAGGATTACATGTTAACTATATAAAATCCAACATAATTTCTACAATAATATCTTGTAAAAATAAAAACACACTAGTTCTATTTGATGATTTAAAAGAGTGGAATATTAAGTATGAATATTTTACTAATTCTATAGTGAAGTTTGATAATCAAGAATATGTTAATCTAAAAACATTAGATAAGTCTAGTTATAAAATAGATATATATAATCTAGTTCTAGATTTAAAATTACCAGCCGAAGCAATGCAGCTTCAAAAAATTAATGGAAGTGAAACTAAAAAATCAAAAAGAAAAATATCTGGTAAACCCATTTCTGCCATTTCTTTGAAGTATGATTATTCTTTATTGTCAGATAATAAATCTAAAATTCTGACTGGTAATCATGAATTAGCTTATTTTACAAAAGGAAACGGTGTATTTGTAAATAAATTCTTATTACAGAAAGATATGAATTACAGTGCCGATAAAAGTAAAATATTAAGGTCGGAAACTTATTGGAACTTTGATTTTAAGGACGATGTAGCAAGTCTTCGTATTGGTGACAATAATACCAAATCAGCTGATTGGTCGTCTAGCACTAGCTTTGCGGGGATACAATACGCAACTAATTTTGCATTACAACCTAATTTCATCAGAAATTCATTGATGAGTTTTTCGCATACATCTGAAGCTCCAGGAACCTTAGAGATATATGCTAATGCGCATCCTGTTTTAAAAAGACAAATTGATACAGGAGATTTTTCTGTCGAAGATTTACAAGTTCCTATAGGGAGTAATGAACTTGTTGTTGAGACAACTGATGTAACAGGTAGAAAGAACCGTATTGTTATACCGTATTATATACCACCTAGTTTGCTCAAACCAGGCTTATCAGAATACTCTTTTTCTTTTGGTTTGCAAAGACACAATCAATCCTCAAAAAGTAACATATATCGTAATTTGATTGCTAGTATGAATTATGAGCTAGGTGTGAATAATTATTTAACAATGGCTGGTTATTTTGACATACTTTATAGTAAAAAGCATGGCACTAAGGCCTCTTTAGGTGTTACTAATAAAATTAGTTTACATGATTATGGGTTTATAACTTTATCATGTGGTACCAATATCCACAAAACAAAACAAGCTCAGAAGATTATGGCTTCATATGTTTATAGTAATGAAGATTTTTCTGCTGGGATAAGCTATTCTATGCAAGGAAGAAATTTTGAAAATAGCTTAATAGAAGAATCAACTGAATCAGAATCTAGTAATAGTTTTTCTGCGCATGTTGGCTATGGTAATAATGATTTGGGCAGATTGTCTCTAGTTTATGTTTCAAATAATAGTAAATCATCTAAAGATAAAAGAGTGCGTTTAAATTATTCTAAATCTTTTAACAATAATCAAAATGTACTAATCAGTTATGATCAAAATTTAATTGACAAGAAGGATAAAAATATTTCTCTCTCTTACAGTATGAATTTACGGGTAAATGATGCATATTCTGTTGGTGCAAATATGAGTCGTACTAATAAAGGTAAATTTCAGCAAAATATTAATTTTATTGCTGATAATATGCAAAAATCTAGATACAGATATGGTGGTCAACTGTCTCATGATGGATCGGAAACTAAATATAAATTTAATTTCAAAAAAGATACAGACCATGCTACTTTAGAATTTAACACTAATGGAAACCAAGATGGTAATGCATCATATAGATACGGTCTATCTGGTGGATTAGTGTTCATGGATAAACAGTTATTCCTTACTTCACCAGTAAAGTCAAGTATTGCGCTGGTCAAAGTTGATGGTTACGAAGATTTTCCAATATATTATAATAATAATTTAGCAACTCATACTAATAAGCGTGGTAGCGCTGTTTTAACTAATCTTGCTGCAAATTCAGTATCTAAAGTTTCTATCAAAGGTAGTCAGCTAAAAATGAACACGCATTTAAGCTCTCCAGAGTTATATGTTTCACCTGGGTGGAAAACAGCGACTTTATTGGAATTTGCTCTAGAAGAGCACAAAGTTCTAATTGGCGAATTAGTATATAAATCTGGCAAGCGTTTAGAAGAGAATCATCAATTGGTAATAGATGGTATAGATAAAGACATGTTTAGTGGTTATTATGGTCAGGTTTATATGGAAACCGTACCGAAATTATTAGAAAAATTTGAAGGGACAGCTTGTAAGCGTAATAAATGTTGTAGTTTTAGTGTTTCTATTCCGAAAGACGAAGATGAAATAATGTACGATTTAGGGGAAATTTTATGCACCCCTATTGCGCAAGATGACGACGAGAAAGCAGAAGATGATAGCTCTCAAGAGCAAAAAGAGGAATAGCTTTTTATATATAGTAAATATGCGTTGAACTATACAATAATTTTACTCTATTTCTAGATTACCTTTGTGGTTATTTTTAACGTGATTTATACAGAGCATGAATTTTATTTACTATACAAAGGAAATGATTGACTCAATTTTCTTAATTTTTATTGCAAAATCCCCTTGCAAACTTTTCAATCTGGGTTTAAATTTCTAATTTAACTGTTTTTACTATATCTATTTACGAAAATAGTAGTACGGTGAAATGTAATAAATAATTCAGATAGATGATATTATTATATTAAGTATAATAATATCATACCATTTCTCATTTTGAATTAGAGGCGTGCATTTTAAGGTGAGTCTGCGCAGCGTATATAGATAGGTTAAGCACAGACTAATCGGCGCAAAATGCTAATATATAATTTAAAATGGGAATCGGTATAATTATTTGCAATACAAAATTTTATGGGGAAAGTATGTTGAATATCTCTTTTAAAAAAAAGAATATAGATGAAAACGCAGCAATAGCTGTTTTGGTTAATGATCAATTAAAGATAGATACTAGTATCATAGAAATTGATAAAAGAAGCAACGAACTTGTTTCAAAAACCATACAAGATTCTAATAAATTTCAAGGTAAGTTTGGACAAACTGTTTTGCTTACTACAACTAACGAACAGGGTAATTTGGTTAATCTCATTATTATTGGAACGGGTGATGAGGCAAAACTTAAGGCTTATCAGCTAGAAGAAATTGGTGCTAAAATTTATTCCACTGCAAAAGCTAGTAAGTCAATTAGTGTTGGTATAAATGTTAACAACAAGATTGGTTCTTTTGAAGCAACTGAAGCGGCGGCGTTGCTCGCTAGTGGTGGGTTGCTTGCTTCTTATAAATTTGACAAATATTTTACAAAGAAAAAAGAAGAAGAAAAATTCGTTACCGAGATATTCAATCTTATTGTTGAAGATGAAGAAGCATCCCATGATTTATTTAAAGAGAAAGAAGCTGTTGCAATGGGTGTTTATTTTGCTAGAGATCTAGTAAGTGAAGCTCCTAATGTATTATATCCAGAAAGTTATGCCCATCAAATTATTGAAAAACTAGAGCCTTTAGGTGTTAATATCGATATATTAGGCGAAAAAGAAATGCGCGATCTTGGTATGGGCGCAATGCTAGGTGTTGGGCAAGGTTCTGCCAAAGAATCTAAGCTTGTTGTTATGAAGTATGACGGAGCTGAATCTAATCAAAAGCCAGTATGTTTCGTTGGTAAAGGCGTGACATTTGATACTGGTGGTATATCTTTAAAACCTTCCGCTGGTATGGGGGATATGAAGTACGATATGGGTGGCTCTGCGGCTGTTGTTGGGGCAATGAATGCTCTAGCTTTACGCAAAGCAAAAATTAATGCTGTTGGTATTGTAGGGCTAGTAGAAAATATGCCAGGTAGTAATGCGCAAAGGCCTGGTGATATAGTTACCAGCATGTCTGGCCAAACTATAGAAGTGTTAAACACTGATGCAGAAGGGCGATTAGTATTGTGTGATTGCATTACTTATTTACAAAATCACTTTGATCCAGATTGCGTTATTGATTTAGCTACATTAACTGGCGCTATATTAGTTGCACTAGCAAATACTTATGCTGGTTGTTTTTCTAATGATGATGACCTTGCAAACAAATTAATTGCTTCTGGTGAAAATGTTAATGAGCCGTTATGGAGGATGCCTTTACACGAAGATTTTGACGCAATGTTAAAATCACCTGTGGCCGATATGGCTAATATTGGAGGTGAGCGCGGTATGGCAGGAAGTTCTACAGCTGCTCATTTCATCGGTCGCTTTATTAAAGACGGTGTTAAGTGGGCTCATTTAGATATAGCCGGAACAGCTTGGGATAAGACAGGAAAAAGATCGACTTGTCCGGTAGGAGGAGTTGGGTTTGGTGTAAAGCTGCTTAACCAGTTTGTATGGGATAATTATGAATCCAAATAACAAATCCAGAATATTTGTTATAGGAAATGAAAAAGGAGGGGCTGGCAAAACTACATGCTCGATGCATTTAGTTGTCGGCCTTCTAGATCGTGGTTATAAAGTTGCAACTATCGATACTGACTCAAGGCAACATTCTTTGACAAGTTATATTAATAATAGGGAAGAATATAATAACAAAAACCCAGATCATAAGGTCGACATGCCTTTGCATTTTCATTTGCAAGAAGAGGTGGAGCAGGATTTAGCAGAAAAACAAAAACAAGAAAAATTGCAATTTGAAAAATCTCTTGATTTAGCAAAAAAATACGCTGATTGCATAGTAATTGATACTCCTGGGAGTCATACTAATCTTTCGCGTATTGCCCATTCTTATGCCGATACTGTAATAACTCCAATTAATGATAGTTTTGTTGATTTGGATGTTATCGCGAAAATCGATGGTGAAGGTTTAAATATGTATAAACCTTCAATATATAGCCAAATGTTATGGGAACAAAAAATGGAACGCGCTGCAAGAGATCAGGGATCTATTGATTGGGTTTTATTACGTAATCGCCTCAGCTCTTTAGATGCTCAGAATAAACGTAACATGGCAAGCGCACTTGAAAAAACATCTAAACGTTTATCCTATCGTATCGTACCTGGTTTTAGTGAGCGTGTGATATTTAGAGAGTTGTTTCCTTATGGTCTTACTTTGCTTGATTTAAACAAAGCAAATTTTATAAAAACATTGAGTTTATCTCATGTTGCAGCAAGACAAGAAATTAGGGATTTTCTTGATAATTTGAAAGTATAAACCTCAATTGGTATTTATAGCAATTAATTAAGTGAAGATCTAAAAACTAGAAAATAATCCAACAATTTAGAGTTCAAGATGTTTTATATATATCTAAGTATATTAGCTTTTCTTGCAAGTACATTAATGTATTTTGTTTATAGAAACATTAATTTAAAAACACAGCTAGTTTTTCTACAAAAATTATCTAACCAACAAAACACAACACTAGACAAACTTGAAACGGAAAAAATAAAATATATACAAAAAACCGAACAATTATCAGAAAGAATAAAATACCAAGAAAAATTAATAAAAGACTTTGAAAAATTACGTGAAGAATCAAATAAATCAACAAAAGCTGCTTTGTTTGATTTAGGTAATAATTTGTCTAAGCAATTAATCGATGTTCATAAAAAAGAAAACAAAGAAGCAAGAGAGGCGTCTGAGAAGAATATCAAAGAAGTTTCCAATAAGTTTAATTCTGAATTTGAACGTATTGTAAATATAGTAGGGGCCTTAAATAAAGAGGTTTCTCAATCAAAAGATATTGTTGATATAATAAAAAACTCATTATTGTCACCTTCTGGCGCGGGTAGTTTGGCGGAAATAACTTTGGAGAACATTCTTAAATCCTCAGGTTTACGTATAAATCTTGATTTTATTATGCAATATAGCATTACCAATGAAGATGAAGCTATATTACGCCCAGATGCAGTAATTTTCTTACCAGGTGATAAGTTAATGGTAGTAGATGCAAAGGCATCGAAGTTTTTAGTAGAAGATCAAGATGATTTAACGAATCTTGCAAAAACTATGAATACGCATTTACGCTCATTAAGTGGAAAAAACTACGCAGAAACAGTTAAAAAAAGCCTAAGAAACACAGAAGAGAAAAAGAGGGATATAAACAATATTATTACTTTAATGTTTGTACCATCTGAGCATGCAATTGAAAAAATAATAGAATCTGATAAAGATTTTATGAACAAAGCTTGGAAGGTTAACATTCTTCCCGTTGGACCTACTGGTTTAATGAATATGTTATCATTTGCTAAATTTCAAATTTCTGAAAAAATGATGATGCAAAATCATCAACAAATTATTGAGGAAGTACAAAAACTAATTTCTTCTGTAAGCAGTATGGCAGAGCACTCAACTCGTCTTGGTAGTAGTATTTCTAGTGCAATGAATCATTATGATAAATTTGCTGGTTCTTTTAATCGTAATTTTTTATCCAAGGCTCGTAATATCAGCAAAATGGGCATAGAAACTAGTTTAAAAAATACACAAACATCATTGCCACGTTTTCAGGTTGTTACTTCGAAATCTGAACTAATCGAAATAAACTCCGAAATAAACTCACAAGATGCGACAAGCAAATTACAAAATACATTAATCGATCAAAACAAACAAAGATAAGTTGTTTTATTACTTAGATTTCTAAATAAATTGTAAAGAAATTAATTTTTTGGTATAATAAAAAAATGACTATTAAATAATTAGAGAGTGTGTTTTATGCCAAAAAAATCTAAGGAGATAGACGATTATAAGATTCCACAAGATTCAGATGTTTCTGAAAAATTACCATCCGGCCAAGAAATATTAGGTGCGTTTGAGTATTTTATTTCTCGGGGCGATGTTTTAGATAGTCTTATTAAAAATTTAATGAAAGATTTTTTACCAGAAGCAAAAACTGAAAAGCTTAAAGGTAAAAACAAGGATATAAATCAAGAGGATGAGCTAGCAAAAGAAATTAATAAAAAAAGTGGATCTGAAGAACAAAATCAAAATAAATCCGAAGATAAAAAGAGAGAAAAAACAAAATTTAAACTTCCCTCTTTAAAAACTATATATTTATTCATTAAATTATTAATTAAATCACCAACAAAAGCATGGGTTTTATTCAAATTTGTTACGAATCAGGACAAATACAATATTCAAAAGTTTAAAGAGTCTTTGCTGCGCAGTACTGCAACCCAAAAATTTATTGAAAGAACAGGGGCAAAGTTTGAAAATATTTCTGAATTAATGAAAAATCTTGATAAAGAATTCTTTAAGAAAGGCCAGTTACTAGATCAAGAAAGCGCAAAGCATATAGGAAAAGCATTAGCAAATCCTAGCTTTGTTAAAAAATTAAAAGAAATTGCAATTGCTGCTATAAAAGAAAACCCTGATCCTTTAAAAATGTCATCCAAGTTATTTGGCATACTTCAAAATAAAGATATACAGGCATTTATTGCGGATAAGAATATAGTAATACAAAAACGTCTTTCCGGGTTTATAAAATCGAAAATAACAGAACAGGACGAAGAAATTAAAGAACAACAAGAAAGGCTAGATAAATTTCAACTCGCATCTTCAGAAAAAGATATAAATAGTTTTTTAGATAAGAATGGATTCGAACCTTTAATTCCTTCAAAAGAATTGGAGAACTTTATCGAAACACTAAATAAACATTTAGACAAAAAAGAAGAAACACTTTTTGAACAAAAAATAGATGAATTTTTATATGAAAATTATATACAGCCTTCCATGTCTTTAGAGAAAAAGAAAGAATTTTTTAATAAAATTAAGTCACGCGACGGTTATTTAGAATTTAAAAAGGACCAAATAAAGAACTATTTAGAATCTGAAATAGAGGATTTAAAATCGCAAGCTGTAAAAACAACTTTATTAGAAAATGGTATTAGTATTAATAAACAAAATATTGATTCCGTAGCAAGTATTGCTGTTATAGCACTTAAGAATCCTAAAAATGTAAATCAAGTTATTGATAATGTTATTGCTGGTTCAACACTCAACCATGAATTTACAAAGCTTCTTTTAAAAAAAGACAAGAATAATCTAGATGAAGCACAAGCAGAGCGTCTTAATAATCTGATACAAGAAAATAACATAAAATTAGCATCAAACGTACTGACATTAATTGACGAATCACCAGAGCTTAAAACATTTCTTACAAATCATAACTCTTTAATCGGTAATATTGTAAAAACGCATATTGAAAATAATAACGAATTGCTTAAGGAGCGACCAGAGCTTGAACATTTAATTGGTGAAAATAATAACATTATTCCTGACTTGCTTGGGGTATTAATGACAAAAAAAAATCTACCAAAGTTGAAAGAATTGGCTAAGCTTGGTTTGGAGGGAGAGTCAATAGAGGCAGGTATTAAAGTTGCAGACTTAATTGATCAAGATGAAAACTTTAAGAGTTTGTTAAAAAAGAATAAAGAGATTATTGAGAAAATAGTTGATAACATAATAGAAAAAAATCCAAAAATTAAAAACGCAGTTCCTGGTCTTGAGGCTGGTAAGCTTGCAAATATTCTCCTTAGCGACCCTAAAAGTATTAAAAAATTATTAAACGCAAAAATAGAAAGTAAAAGTAATTTAGCCTTTGGACTGCAAGCTGTAAGAATTATGGCCCCAAAAATCTTTTTCAACGAAGGTGGTTTGCGGGGAGTGCTTTATAATCTTGCTACAGGTTATCTTTTTGGTAAAAAGGATGAAACAAATAACCTCAATGTTAATAACGTTCCGGCTCCAAATAATCTTCTAAGTGACAACGAAATTAAAGAATCTGTGCAAGAAAAACAAAAGCGGATTAATACTAGAAAGCAGGTTCACGAAATTGTTAGTAAAACAAGAAAAAAGCAAGAAAATGATAAACAACAGAATAAATTTATACCAAGACGGCCTTCAAAAGTCGATAAGACAAAGCATTTTAGGTAGATAGAAAAATCTAGATTTTAAAAATGCACAAATTTTTATTTCATTTACTATAAAACATTAATTAGCTTAGCGTGTCTAAAAATTCGGAGTCCATAAGCTTAGACTAACTCGACTAAAATTACTATATTTTGTTATATAAAACTATATCAATGTTTGATAACACCTTAAGTTATACACAAATTTTTATTTTTCAGTAATTATTAATCGAGATTTAACAAATTTTATACAATTAACTTACAGCTTCACAAGCACTATGCGGGTTACAGAGCTACGCTCGTTTTTTAATCATACTATAGAAAAGCTATATATATATTGGAATTAAGGCATTAGTTTCACATGTTATTCACATAGTTATCCACAAACTTTGTGGATATAAATTTACAAAGGTATTTTTAAGATATTTTGATATGTATAGTTCAGCGCATATTTGCTATAAATAGATAATCAATAAAGAAATTATCGCAATCGTTTGAAAAACAACACGTAAATACATTAATTTTATACCATATTTTTTTCTAAAATTTTTACTACAGGCCATTGAAATTAGTCCTAATAGTAAAACGCACGTTGTTAATATTGTAAATAAAATAATAAATAACATAATAAATTCTAAATTATTAATCTATTTTGAATATTTCAGTCCTATTGCATGGTATGATTCTGGATTATCTTCCCAGTTTTTTCTGACCTTAACAAAAAGAAATAAATGTACTTTTCTCTCGAGAAGCTTTTCAATATTGAGTCTGGCATTTGTTCCAATCTCTTTAATTCGATTAGCTTTTTTGCCAATAATCATATTTTTATGGGAGTCCCTTGAGACAATAATAACTTGACTAATCTTAATCGAACCATCTAGGTTTTCCTTCCAAGTTTCGTATTCTACAGTTAGATTATATGGCAATTCTTGTTCTAATTGTAAAAATAATTGCTCTCTAGTAATTTCGCTTGCAAGAAAGCGAGAGGAGAGATTTGTTACATCATCTTCTTCATACATCCAGCCAATATTATTAGCTTTTTCTTTTAAATAATCTAGGAAAGAAACAACACCATTACCAGTTAGTGCTGATATGTTAAAAACTTTTGAATTTGGCGCTGCTTGATTTATAAAATTCATATTTTCTAGAAAATATTTAGATTTTAAATCAATTTTATTCATTAAAAATACTATAGGCTGTTGAAGATCAGATACTCTTTTGACTATCTTTTGCATCATCTCGTCTAATTTTGTTGAACTATCGATAATCAAAACAATAATATTAGCACTATTTAAACTAGACCAAGCGCAGCGCACCATGGCCTTCTCTAGTTTTTTCTTGGGTTCAAAAACACCTGGAGTATCAAATAAAACTAATTGTGTATTGTCAATTGTCACAATACCGGTAATTATTGATCTAGTGGTTTGTACTTTAGGTGTAACTATTGATATTTTTTGCCCAATAATATGATTGAGTAGAGTAGATTTACCGGCGTTTGGTTTACCTATAATGCATATTGAAATAGATTTTTTTACAGATGTTTTATTCATAAAATGAAGTAAATTTTGTTAAATGTAATTATTGGTTGCGTATGTGTTTATACTTACTGCATTTTATTTGTAGCATCTAATTTTAAGAGTATTTTTCTAGCAGCGGCTTTTTCGGCTTCTTTAATAGACTTTCCCTTAGCTATTTGCGATTTAGCACCAGCAACAACTTCTATAGTAAATATAGGAGCATGTGCTGGCCCTTCTCTGTTAATTACTTTATATGTGGGAATTTGATTAGATTCGTCTTGTAGCCATTCTTGTAGCGATGTTTTAGGGTCGGCTATATTGAAATCTATATTATCAATGTAATCTTTCCACAAGCTACTAACTATTTTACGTGTGGTATCAATGTTGCTATCAAGATATATGGCTGCAATCAAAGCTTCCATTGTATTTTCAATATTGTTAGTATTTTCTCTGCCTCCAGAATTTTCTTCACCATTTGTCATGATGATATATTTGGCTAAATTTAGTGTATTTGCAATCATAACCAGACTATCGCTTGATACTGCATGCGATTTTATTTTAGCTATATTTCCTTCCGTATAATTACTAAATTTATTAAAAATCATTTCGGTTATTAGAAATCCTAAGATTGAATCTCCTAAAAACTCAAAACGTTCATAATTTGGTTTAGTATTATCTACTTGTTTTAATGAAGGGTGGCTTAGGGCTTCGTTAAGCAAAGAAGTATCACTAAATTTGTAATTTAGAGACTCCTCTAATTTGGTAAAATTACTCATTTACCAAAGTCGGCGATTGGTTGGTTTGCTGAATATTAACGTAAGGATCTTTTTTAACTTCCCCAAGATTATTCTCTGTAATTTCATTATTCATCGAACTATCTGAGTTCTTATCTTCAAATGAATCTAGCTTATACAAGCTCTTAAAGAATCTATCACATCTTATTGAGGAAAGCCAAATTTTTACTCTAGATATTTGTTCCCAGAATCCTGCATTTGAATCCCATAGGAACTCTTTTGTTGATAAATAAACAAAGTGGGCTTTTGCAATTAAATTACGAAATGGCACGGTGCCCAATTGATATCTGCTATCACCAGAATTATCTCTATTATCACCCATAAAGAAATAATGCCCATTTTCAACAAAATATGGTCCATAATTGCTACGATCAATTGGTGAATCCAATATATCAGATTGCATCTTATATGAAAAAAAACTAACATTATTTGGTAAAATTTCTTTGAATTTTAAAAATTTTTGCCCAGATTCATCTGTAGTTTCGCCAATTTTAATTCTTTCCACTGCTGTATCATTAATATACGTTACATCATTAATAATTTGTATTTTATCGCCAGGCAGCCCTATAAGTCGTTTTATATATCTTTCATCCATATTATGTGGTGGACGCATAATTATTATATCACCTCTTTCTGGCTGTTTGGCAAAAATTCTTCCTTCAAACAGATCAGGATTAAATGGAATAGAATAAATACTGTAACCATAATTATATTTGGTTGCAAAAAGATAATCTCCTTCCATAATGGTTTGCTTCATAGATCCGGTTGGTACAAAAAACAACTCCATAAGAAAAATTCTAATAGCAAGCGCTAACATTATTATACAGAAAAAAGATTTCATTTCTGATTTAATATTACTATTTGATCTGTTGTTGTTCTGCATATTTATGTTATCTATTTATTGAATATTTTACTTGTCTACTATTATAATAATCCAGACATTATACTATATTAGTATATCTAGTAAAGTAAATTAAATCCATATAAATTGCCTTTATGAATATAAATAATGAATTTTTATCACCTAATTACAGTCATAGAAAGCAAAAAATAGATTATATCATAATACATTATACAGAAATGAATTTTGATGATGCTTTAAGAAAACTAATTGATAAAAAATCCGAGGTAAGCGCACATTATTTGATTAAAGAAGATGGAGAAATTTTTCAATTAGTTGATGATCAAAATGTAGCTTGGCATGCTGGACTTAGTTTTTGGAATGGTCAAAATGCTTTAAATCAGAATTCGATAGGTATAGAACTTGATAATTTAGGTAACAATGAGTTTTCAAAGGCTCAGATGCGATCCTGTATAAAGCTTAGTCAGGCTTTAAAGAAAAAATATGATATTCCTAAACATAATTTTATTGGCCATTCTGACGTTGCACCAACGCGTAAAATAGATCCAGGTATTTTTTTTAATTGGAAATTATGCGCCGAAAATGGATTAGGAATTTGGCATGATTTGGAGCCCATACAAGAATCATTACATTTAAATCCACTATCTAATACAGAGAAATCAATTAATTTTGGCGATAAAGGAAGGAGGGTGGCAAAATTGCAAAAAAACTTAAGCAAATTAGGTTATCAGTTAGAAGTTACATCAATTTTTGATATAGAAACTAATTATGTTATCAGATCTTTTCAAGCAAAATTTTATCCTCAAATCATTAAACAAAAAGGGATTGATTTTTATAATGATAATAATTCACTTTATAGTTGGTGTATATTTTCCGAGAGAATTTTACAAAGATTATTATAAAATAAAAATTATTTGTTAATTTAATCTAGAGATTTTGTTTTTAATTTATATTTTTAAATTATAATATATAATTAAAAATGGGAAATGGTATAATTAAGAAGACAATATAGCAATTTCAAGTTACGGATCAAAAAATAAGATATATATTTAAGCAGCACTAATAGCTGAATGAAATAACAAAAAAAAACTCCTGAGATAATCGAATAAAAATTAAAAAATCAACAAAAAATGCCAGAAGATTTTGCCGAATTAAAAATCAAAAATAAAATTTATAGACTACCAATTAAAAAAGCATCGATAGGGCCAGATGTTATTGATGTGACAAAACTATATAACGAAACTGGCTATTTTACTTATGACCCTGGTTTTATGTCGACCGCTTCTTGTAACTCTAAAATAACTTTTATCGATGGAACAAAGGGAATTTTAAGACATTGCGGTTATGAAATTAATGATTTAGCAAGTAATAAAGATTTTTTAGAAGTATCTTATTTATTATTAAATTCTACATTACCTAATCAAACAGAATACAAAAATTTTAAGGATAAAATTACCCACCATTCGCTAGTTAACGAGCATTTGCGTAATATTTTTGGCGCGTTCCGTCATTCTGCACATCCAATGGCTGTTATGCTTTCTGTAATTGGATCTTTGTCAGCATTTTATCATAATTCAATTGATATGAATACAAAAGAAGGGAGGGATCTCTCTGCTATTATGATGATTGCAAAAATGCCTACTATCGCTGCAATGACTTACAAATATTCCATGGGCCATGCATTTATATATCCAAATGATGATTTATCATTTACTGAAAATTTTCTATATATGTTGTTTGCGCGCCCTAATAAAAAGTACGTAGTTAATCCCGTGCTTGCAAAAGCATTGGACAAGATTTTTATTTTGCATGCAGACCATGAACAGAACGCTTCTACCTCAACAGTACGCACGGCAGGCTCTTCTGGCCCTAATCCTTTTATATGCGTCAGTGCTGGTATAGCTTCATTATGGGGCGAGGCGCATGGCGGAGCTAATGAAGCTGTTATAAATATGTTAAAAGAAATTGGTAAATTGGATAATATTCCTAAATACATCAAACGTGCAAAAGATAAAAATGACCCTTTCAGATTAATGGGATTTGGACATCGCGTATATAAAAATTATGATCCAAGAGCAATAGTATTAAGAGAAACATGCCAGGAAGTACTGGCAGAGCTAGGCCAATTAAAGACCAACCCTATACTAGAAATTGCTATGGAACTAGAAAAAATAGCGTTAAATGACGAGTATTTTATCGAAAAAAAATTATACCCTAACGTAGATTTTTATTCTGGCATAATTTATCAGGCTATGGGTATCCCTTCTCAAATGTTTACAGTATTGTTTGCTCTTGCAAGGACATCTGGATGGGTGGCGCAATGGAAAGAAATGCGAGAAGATCCAGAATTTAAAATCACACGACCACGTCAATTATATACTGGTAAAACGTTAAGGAAGTTATAAACGTGAATTAAGCATAAGTAGGTTATGATGGCAGAACAGTTATTTATTGGTCGAGAAAATAAGCTAAATCGCTTAAAAACTCTAATCGCAAAAAAAAACACCTAACTTAGTTGTCGTTAAAGGCATACGAAGAGTCGGCAAAAGCCGTTTGATTAATTTCTTTGGTCAATTCAACTCAAATTACTATGGCAAATAAAGTTGAACTATACTTTTTTCTCTTTTTTTCTTACGGCACACTACAAACTTTTATGATTGACTATTTAAACCCTCTAGATAACACATTAAATTGAATCAAGGATAATCTAATTTGCATTTTTAGACATTCTTTTACGCTCATTGGCGTCTAAATATATTTTACGCAAACGAATTGATTTTGGTGTTATTTCAACAAGCTCATCGTCTTCTATGTAAGCCAGCGCCTGCTCTAGAGACATCAACCTAGGCGGTGACAATTTAATCGCCTCATCCTTACCGCTAGCGCGTACGTTAGAAAGCTGTTTTGCTTTTATCGGATTAATCTCTAAATCATTATCTCTGTTATGTTCACCAACGATCATACCTTTGTATACCGCAGCACCAGTGGTAATAAACATATCGCCTCTATCTTCCAAGTTCCATAAAGCATAGGCAACCGCCTTACCATCTTCCATAGAAATTAAAACACCATTTCTTCGCCCCTCAATCTTACCACAATACGTGCCATAAGAATGAAATATACGACTCATGATTCCAGTACCACGTGTTTCTGTTAAAAATGGGCCATGATATCCTATTAATCCTCGAGATGGAGCAATAAATAGCAAACGTGTTTTACCCTCGCCAGTTTCACGCATATCTTTCATTTGTCCTTTGCGCAAATTCATCGATTCAACTACAGTGCCAACAAATTCAGAATCTACATCTATTTGCACTTCTTCCATAGGCTCAAGCTTCTCGCCCGTGTCTGGATCTTCTTTAAATAAGACAGATGGTCTACTGATTGATAGTTCAAACCCTTCGCGTCTCATCGTTTCAATTAACACACCGAGCTGCAACTCACCACGCCCAGCAACATTAAACGAATCTGTTTTGTCTGTTTCAGTAATTTTAATAGCAACATTTCCTTCTGCTTCACGCAACAATCTTGCTTTTAATACTCTAGAAGTAAGCTTATCACCTTCTCGCCCTGCTAATGGAGAATTATTGATAGAAAATGTCATAGATAATGTTGGTGGATCTATCGGTTGAGCTGCTAATGGTTTTTCTATTTCTGGCGCCGCAATAGTGTCTGCAACATTGGCCTTCTCTAAGCCTGACAATGCTATAATATCACCAGCTACAGCCTCTTCTACTGGCAACCTATCAAGCCCTTTGAACGCTAGCATTTTAGTAATTCTACCAGATTCAACTAACTTACCTGTACGATCCATAACTTTAATCGGCATATTTGTTTTAGCTATTCCAGATTCGATTCTACCGGTTAAGATACGACCTAAATATGAATCATATTCCCTTGTAGTAACAATCATTGAAAATGGTGATTCTATATTTGATACAGGTTTTTCTACGTGATTTAGGATTATATCAAATAATGCATTCAGATTTTCTTTTGGTTCGCCTAAATCACTTACAGCCCAACCACTTCTTCCTGATGCATAAATTACAGGAAAATCTAATTGATCATCGTTTGCATCTAAAGAAACGAACAAGTCAAAAATCTCGTCCAATACTTCGTCAGATCTGGCATCAGACCTATCAATTTTATTAATTACTACGATCGGTTTTAGACCAAGTTTTAGGGCCTTTCCTAATACAAATTTAGTTTGAGGCATTGGACCTTCTGCTGCATCAACAAGCAATACAACCCCATCGACCATACTTAAAATACGCTCCACTTCACCACCAAAATCAGCATGGCCTGGTGTATCTATTATATTTACTTTAGTATCTTGCCACATTACAGAAGTACATTTTGCTAAAATGGTAATACCACGCTCTTTTTCAAGATCGTTTGAATCCATAACACGCTCAGGCGCGACTTGATTGTCACGAAATAAACCACTTTGTTTTAACATATTGTCAATTAATGTGGTTTTTCCATGGTCCACATGAGCTATAATTGCTATATTACGTATCGATGATGTCATTAAATTTCCTTAAAGTTTCGTATTAAATATAGTAAAACTAATATTTTAATTTATTTTACCAATCACAATGATTATACTTTATTTTATTTTGTTTAGCAATTTTTAAAAATCATTGATTCAGGAGAGTGATAAAACCAATGAAAAAGTTATCTAGAAAGCAAAAACACAAAAATTATGCAATTATGGTATGCGTTATTTCGATAATTATATTAATTTATACTATAACTATCATTAAACTTTCGTAACAATAGTTCAGGTTTAAAATGGAAAATTTGTATCAACTATATTCAACATACTATTGTGATTCTGGTATATTTATTGTAGAATCAAATTTTTGTTAATTATATTCCGTATCGTGTAATAAAATGAGAAAATTATTAAAGTTTCCATTAATTTTATCCCTAATATGTTTAGGATGCGTAACCAGCTCAAATGCTAATGTTATTAATGTTGATCTAGTTATTAAAAACCATAAATTTGAACCGGAAATACTAAAGCTGCCTGCTGGTAAGAAGATTCGTATTACGGTGCATAATCAAGATTCAACTATTGAAGAGTTTGAAAGTGTTGACCTGAAACGCGAAAAAATTATACCCGGTAAATCTAAGGCAAGAATAATTCTTGCACCACTTAATCCGGGAGAGTATAAATTTTTCGGCGAATTTCATGAAGAAACCGCCCAAGGTAAAATCATAATCACAGAAGAAGAAATCCTTACAGAAGAGAACAATAAAGATGTTTAAAATATCTATAGTAGTTTTTCGTGAATGTTTAGAGATCGCCCTTCTTTTAGGGGTCATTATGGCAGCCACAAAACCAATACAAAACTCTAAGACTTACATTCTCATAGGAACAATAATCGGGGTTGTCTGCGCCTCAATATTTGCTTTGTCTGCGCGCTCAATCACCAGTAGTTTGGGTGAGTTAGGAGATGAGATATTTGATGCTTCAATTATATTACTAACTTCTATTATAATAAGTTGGACAGTAGTCTGGATGCAAGGATATACAAAAAAAGTACGTAAAAATTTAAACAAACTATCCGACGAAATAACAACAGGAACAACTAGTAAATTTATGTTAGTTGCGGTAGTTGCAACCGCGATATTACGCGAAGCTGCTGAAATTATTTTATTTGTATATAGTATATCTTCAGCAGATAATATAAGTGGCCATGATTACATTATAGGATTAGGCGTTGGTGCCGCTTCTGGATTAGCAGTCGGTACTATAATTTACCAAGGGTTAATTAAATATGTTGGAAAATATATTTTTAAAATATCTACTCTTTTGTTGATTCTTATTGCTGCCGGTCTTTCTGCGGAGGCAGCGGGAATTCTTACTTCTTCTGGTCTTGTGGAGACGTTTAACGACCAATTATGGGATACTTCTTGGTTTGTTTCTAATTCAAGTATTGCTGGCAAGATACTAAATATTACTACTGGATATGATTCACGACCAAATGGTTTGCAAATTATTTTTTACTGCACAACGATTATATCAACAGTAGCAATGATTAAGGTTAGATCAAAAGCTAAAGCCACTATTAAATAATCGTTATACTAATATTATAGCAAAAACAACTATACATTTAATCAGATTAGCATAAAAAACACTTCATGAAATCAAAAATTTTTAAAACACAAATACTTAAATAATTATGTTTAAATTTTTAACTGAGTTTGGTCCATTAGCAACTTTTTTTATAGGTTATAAAATAGGTGGGATTCTAGAAGCTACTTTATATGCGGTAATAGCATCTATATTAGCTACTATTATTACTTATATTTATGAACGTAAAATTAACAAAGTAAATCTAATCTCTACAGGGCTTTTACTAGTTTCTGCAAGCTTAACATTATTTAGCGGCGATGCAATGTTCATTAAAATGAAGCCAACAGTTCTTTACTGTCTTTTTGCTAGTATATTTTTTATTACAAACTATAAATGGAACCCGGCAATAAAATATGTTCTGGGCCATTCCATTAAATTAAAAAATGATCAAGGTTGGTATGTGTTAAATTGGCGTTTCATGTGGTTCTTCTTGTCAATGGCTATTGCTAACGAATTAGTATGGCGTAATTTTAACGAAAGCACCTGGGTTTCCTTTAAAGTATTTGGTTCACTACCTATAAC
This sequence comes from Alphaproteobacteria bacterium, assembly GCA_020627625.1. Lineage (GTDB taxonomy): Bacteria > Pseudomonadota > Alphaproteobacteria > Rickettsiales > Rickettsiaceae > Megaera_A. Next base: position 101,106 of record JAHDGL010000001.1, read on the forward strand.
TTTAATATTTGTTATTTTTCAGGTTCCTTTCATAACGAAACATCAAAATACTGAAATGTAGCAAAAACCTTAAATGTGGGTGCAATAAGAATATAGTAAAGCAGGTCGGAAGAAAAAGATGAAATATAATTATGCAAAGATGAATTAAAAATACACCCAATTCAACCCAACTTAACTATATAATAAATTTAATAACGCGAGCATACGTAATAATGCACAAAATAGAAACAAGATGCGTAATATAGAAATAAGTTTTGTTATTACTGTGTTTAACAAAGAATCACAAATTGGTCACACGATAGATTCGATTTTAAAGCAGGTATCCTTTATTGAATATGAGTTTATATTTGTTAATGACGCGTCAACTGATAATTCTATACAAGCTATAGAAAAAAAAATTAGTGATAATAAGAATTATATTATCATTAATAATAAAAAGAATGTCGGGCCGTCTATTAGTCTTAATACAGGATGCAACAAGGCTTCTGGGAAATATTTATTTTTGATCGATGGAGACGATATTTTACTAGAAAATGCATTAAATATAATGCTATTAGCCATAAAAAAAGAAAAAGCTGATTTTCTATTTGGTTTTCACAAACCAACAAGGTTTGATGCATCAGAGCTATCTGGCGTAATGTTAGCGCAAAATGCTAATTATCAAACAAGCGATAATCCTTTGAACTCTGTACTTAAAGGCAAATATGTTAGAATGGCATATTTAGTTACAAAAGAATTATATTTAAAGTCAGGCGGGGCTGATGAACGAATTTTTATTCAAGATGAATCATTACCATTAAGATTGGCATATAATGCAAATAAACTCATATCTTTAGATAGACCTGCTGTTTATGCCCCTAAAAAACTAGAATCACTATCTGATAATAAATTACAGCAATTACATGATAGATTTTATGCTTATTATTTTGCATATCTAGAATTTAACTTAGCAAACAAATCTCAAAAATTAGAGATTTACAGAAGAGCTATCTCAACAATCTGGAAGGCGAAAAAAAAATGTACTGGATTAATAGAGAAAATTACTTATCTCGCATTTTATTTGCGAGTAAAGATGTTACCCACCTCTCCATCGTTACAAAAATTGAAACAACATAAAAAATTTATAGATAAATTAGAAAATGTTAGAAAGGTACCTTATACCTGTATACCTGATTTGTAATAAAAACCCAGTCTATAATTCAAACTTATTTGTTTATTCTAATATATTCAATTATTTCGTCTGAGGTAGAATTCATATAAAAATGCTTCATATATTTACCATTTTCATCCATCAAATACACAAAAGATGTATGATCAATCATATATTTATCATCTTTTATGTTTTCTGCATTAGAGATACCAACAAGCTCGGAACTAGAATCAACCGTTGAACCAGAAACTGCATAAAACACCTTGTATAAACCAGCAACCTTATCTGTTTGCTCTTGAGTTCCCGTTAGTCCAATAAATTTTTCATGAAAATGACTAAGATATTCTTTTAATAATTCTGGTTTATCTCTGGCGGGATCAACAGTTATAAATATAGGCAAAACATCAATTTGATACTTATCTAAAGTTGTAATAACTTCTGTTAATTTCTGCAAAGAAGTCGGGCAAATATCTGGGCAAAACGTAAAACCAAAATATACTAAACTTAACCGCCCCTTCATCATGTCGCTATTAAATGGCTCGCCATTTTGATCAGTAAGTGTAAAATCTCCACCTATTTGCACATCACCTTCTAAGCTATCACCTCGCCCAGCTAGCGGCTTGTCTGGCAAATCAATAGCAACTAATATATATGTAGATATTGCTGCAATTATTATACTTAATGCTATAATAATTTTAGTTACCTTCTTTGAAGTTTGGTCGTTACTCTTCATAATCTCCTTATCCATAGTTCAAGTTATATTAATGAGGATTATTAAATTTATTAAATTAAATCAGCAACCTCTAAAGCGGCATAAGTAAAAATCGCCGAAGCGCCAGCTCGTTTAAACGCTATTAACGACTCAATAATTGACTTTTCCCAATTTAAAGCCCCATTCTCTGAAGCAAATTTTATCATAGAATACTCACCGCTTACTTGATAAGCTAATACATGTATATTAAACCTCTCTGACGCCTCGCTAATAATATCTAAAAAATTCATACCAGGTTTTACCATAACCATATCAGCACCCTCTGCTATATCTTGTTCTATTTCGCGCATAGCTTCTTTTCTGTTACGAACGTCCATTTGGTAAGTAGCCTTACATAAATATTTATTTCGATTAGAATGATTATCGTTACTATTATCACCGCTATTACTATTGTTAAGGCTATTGTTACTACCTACTGCATCTCGGAAAGGACCATAAAAACTAGAATTATACTTAGCCGCATAAGCAAGAATATTCACATTCTGGAACCCCTCCTCATCAAGATCTTCACGAATGGATATAATTCTTCCGTCCATCATATCTGATGGCGCAATAATATCTACACCAGACTTAGCAAGAACCAAAGCCTGATTCGACAAAGCCTCGATAGTTTGATCATTATCAACGTCACCCTCAACCAAAACTCCATCATGACCATGTATTGTGTATGGATCCAAAGCTACATCACATATGATACCAATATTCAAGCCAGCATTTTTTAGAGCACGGACCGTTCTGCAAATTAAATTATCTAAATTATATGCCTCGTCAGCATTCTCTGACTTTATCTTAGAATCAATTGATGGGAAAAGCGCTATAGCTTTTATACCTTTTTCCTCTGCCATTTTTGCTGTAAGTAAAACTTGATCTATAGATTGACGGAACACACCAGGCATAGTTTTTATAGGTTGTCTTTGACACTCGCCTTCAACGACAAAAATCGGAAGAATTAAATTTTCTGGGGTTAGGGTTGTTTCAGAAACCAAATCTCTTAGCCAGCTGGTGCGTCTATTACGTCTTAATCTTACTATTGGGTACATAATCCATTTCCTCTTTTTGTTGTTGAAGGTGAGCGTCAAAGACAACCTATAAAAACAATTTTATACAAGATTTAAGCTTTCTTCAACAAACCTTGCAAATAAACGTGTATCTAAATTAGAATTTTCATATTCTGAATGCCATTGTACACCAATAACAAATTTATGATTTGGTAATTCTATTGCCTCAATAATTCCATCTGGAGCTGTTGCAGAAACTATTAACCCCTTGCCCAACTTGTCTATAGATTGATGATGAGTAGTGTTTACTTGCACATTAACAGACTCAGAAAGCTGAGATAATAATGTATCGTTTTCAATAATAATAGAGTGAGTCGGAATATCTTTCGGTTTTGGCTGTTCATGATTTATATTACTTGGACAAGAATCTGGTATATGCTGGATTAAACTCCCGCCCAATGCTACGTTTATCACCTGCAAACCATTACAAATACCAAAAACTGGTACATTCCGCCTTAAAGCCTCTTTAAATAAATTTATTTCAAAACCCGCTCGCGGATCGTTAATTTTTACCTTGTCAGATATAATCTCTTGCCCGTAAAAACTTGGATTAATATCATTATCTCCACCAGAAATCAACAAGCCGTCAATTACACATAGTAAATCATCAACATTGCTACTATAAGGCAAAAACAATGCAGTACCACCAGCTTTTGTAATTGCATCTGAATAATCACATCTTGCTGCATACCAGGGACGTGAAGCATAAGATCCGTCTTCTGTCTTTTCTGAAAAATCTAAAGTAATACCAATTACTGGTTTTTTCATCGTTCACTAACCTAATTTACTACAAACTCACGTTATGAGACAAAAGTTCAAACTATGTAACCATACCATGACAATGTTTGTATTTTTTACCCGAACTGCAAGGACAAAGTTCATTCCTTGATATCTTACCCCATGTTTCTGGATCATTAGGATCACGATCTTCAGAAGCCACAACAGCTTTGAAAGGCCGTGCTTTGGCAACTATTTTTGACCCTGTATTATATTTCTCAAAAGCGGGATCGTTTCTGCTGGTGTTCATTTCCTGCAATTTTTTATTAGCCAGCTTCATTGATTGTTTGTTTGCATGCTCGGGGTCTATATGCAAAAAGCATATTTTTTGTACGAAGGAGCCCTTGAGTTTATCGAGCATCACCTCAAATAAAGAGAACGCCTCGCGCTTATATTCAATTAACGGGTCTTTCTGACCATAAGCACGCAAAGAAATACCCTGACGCAAATGATCTAAATTATGTAGATGCTCTTTCCATACTTGATCCAACGTTGTCAGAAGCAGATATTTAGAAGCCGACTTCATTATCTCTTCACCATATTCAGAATTTTTATTTGCGTATAAATCCATTATTTTTTTGTGCAAAGAATCTGTAATTTCAATCTCAGCGCCTTCAATATCAGATATTTCCTGGGCGGGCCATTTTATTGAGAACATTCTATGAATCTCGGAACTTAGCTCTTCTAGTTTCCAATCCTCTCGCAACTTATCAGAATCAATAAATTGCTGCACCAAATTTGTACAAAATTGTTCGCTCATACTATCCACAAAACCACTCACCTCATCAGAAGTAATTATTTCGCTTCTTTGCTCATAAACAATTTTTCGTTGATCGTTCATCACGTCATCAAACTTCAACAAGTTTTTACGAATTTCATAATTATGCCCCTCAACTTTTTGCTGAGCTTTTTCTAAAGATCTGCTAATCATAGGGTGTTGTATTGCTTCACCATCTTTTAAACCAAGCGTTCGCAAAACACCGGATATTCTATCTGATGCAAAAATTCTCATCAAATCATCTTCTAAAGATAAGAAAAATTTAGTAACGCCCGGATCTCCCTGACGACCAGACCTACCACGCAATTGATTATCAATTCTGCGACTTTCATGCCGCTCGGTTCCAATTACGCACAAACCTCCAGCCTTAAGCACTTTTTCTTTTTCTTTTTTAACCTGAGAATTTATTTTATCTATTTGAGATTCTAATTCTTTCTGACTCAATCCCTCGTCTAAATCTTTGATCATCATCTCTGGGTTACCGCCGAGCATAATATCAGTTCCTCGACCAGCCATATTTGTTGCTATCGTCACAGCACCATAACGCCCAGCCTGTGCAATCACGCTGGCCTCGCGCTCATGTTTCTTAGCATTTAACACATTATGCTTTATTTTATTTTTCGTAAGAGTTTGTGAAATCTCTTCGGATTTTTCAATACTAATAGTTCCAACCAGAACCGGTTGCCCCTTTTTATGACAATCTTTTATCAAATCAATGATTGCATTATATTTTTCTGTCTTGGTACCAAAAATATCATCGTCCTGATCTATTCTAGTGATTTTATTATGAGTTGGCACAGAAACCACGTCTAATTTATAAATATCTTTTAACTCACCCGCTTCTGTCATTGCAGTACCCGTCATGCCAGATAATTTAGGATACATTCTGAAATAATTCTGAAAAGTAATAGAAGCTAATGTTTGATTCTCGTTCTGAATAGGCACATTCTCTTTTGCCTCGATAGCTTGGTGTAAACCGTCTGAATAACGCCTACCATCCATAACCCTGCCAGTAAATTCGTCAATTATCATTATTTTTTTATCCTTAATCAGATAATCTACATCGCAATTAAAAATGAACTGAGCACGTAATGACTGATTAATGTAATGTACCAATGTTAGATTGTCAAAATCATATAGAATAGAGCCTTTTTTTATGAGACCAGCTTCTTGTAACATTGACTCCACATTACTAATACCTTCATCAGTAAGAGTTACAGACTTAACTTTTTCATCTATTTCGTAATCACTTTTTTTAAGTCTTACAACTAAATCATTAATCTTTTGATGCAAATCTGTGCTATCATCAACGGGCCCTGAAATAATTAATGGAGTTCTAGCTTCATCAATTAAGATTGAATCCACCTCATCAATAATGGCATAGTTAAATAAACGCTGAGCTTTGGACTCATTAGTAAATTTCATATTATCCCTAAGATAATCAAAGCCTAATTCGTTATTTGTAGCATAAGTTATGTCGCAATCATAGGCGGCTTTACGCTCTTCATCGTCCATTTCGTTGACAACGCAAGATACACTTAAACCTAGAAATTCAAAAATTTTACCCATCCACTGGGAATCGCGCTTTGCAAGATAGTCATTCACTGTTACCACGTGCACCCCCTTGCCCTCAAGAGCGTTTAAATATGCAGGTAATGTTGACACTAAGGTTTTCCCTTCTCCAGTGCGCATTTCCGTTATCATGCCCCGATGCAATATCAAGCCACCTATAAGCTGCACATCGTAATGTCTTTGACCAATAACCCGTTTTGCAGCCTCTCGTACAACCGCAAAAGATTCATATACTAAATCATCTAAGCTACGACCCTCTTTGAGTTTTTGCTTAAAGTAATCGGTTTTTGCTTGTAATTCTGCGTCACTTAATTGTTGCAAAGAGGACTCAAAACTACTGATTTCATGAATTTCTTTTTTTAAATTTTTTATTATACGATCATTGGCCGTACCAAAGGCTTTAGTAAGAAACGAAAACATCAAGAAATTCCTCATAATTTAAACATAAGTCTCACATAAGATATTGCATTTTACTAAATTTTCAATCAAATTTGTAAATAGCATTTGACTTTATTTCATACAGCTTCTAAAAATACTTAGTAAGTTCAATTAAAATGTAGAAATTTATGAAAAAATTAGCAACTGTTTTTTTATCAGCAACGTTATTATCAAGCCCTGTCTGCGCAGCTAGCACCAAAGTTGTTGCAACATACACAGGCGGAAAAGTAACTATAGATCAGGTTATGAAAAGGTTCAAGGATGCTCTTGATTCTCAACCCGCAAACAAAGGCAAAAAATTTGAGAAACTAGAAAAAAAAGTTCAAGAATCGCTAGTCAGAGGCTATCTAACTCAAACACTTTTAGACAAAGAAGCTAAAAAACTTGGTATTCGCAATTCGAAAAGCTTCAAAGAAAAACTACAACTGGCAGAACAACAGCTAGCACAACAAGAATTAATTGAAAATCACGTAGAGAAAGCAATTACCGAAAAAATGATAGATGCAGAATATCAAAAATTAATTGATGGCTTAAAGGGTAAGCAAGAAGTAAAGGCTAGTCATATACTTGTAGACACAGAAGAAAAAGCAAAAGAAATTCACAAAAAACTTAGCAAAGGATCTAAGTTTGAAGATTTGGTAAAAAAGTTTACCAAAGACGAGGCTTCAAAAGAAAATGGTGGGGAACTGGGTTTTTATGCCACAAAAGGGCAATTAGTTCCAGAGTTTGAAAGCAAAGTTTTTGCCATGAAGAAGAATGAAATTTCCGAACCAGTAAAAACTGCATTTGGTTGGCATATTATTAAATTGTTAGATATGCGCGATGTTGCACCTCCAACAAAAGAAAAAGCTAGAAACAGCATAGAGGCAAAGCTAGCGCGCTTAGAAATTCAAAAATACGTTGAAAAGCTGACTAAGGATGCAAATGTTGAATTGAAGTTGTAATTCAATATTTGTGCTAAATTACTACATACTCCTCTTGGGTTGGTTATAGTGAGTAAATTATTGATAAAAATAATTCTCACTAACTAACCCGGACCGAAATTCAGAGTTAAGAAAAAGCATAGATTTTAGTAAAAATTTGAGTTGCTGACAAAGAAACAACTTACACTATAAACGCGAATTTAGGATAAGAAATTTAGCAGATTTTTGT